>JALRJN010000112.1 GCA_023261185.1 Porticoccus sp. | reverse complement strand
CAGAGCATGGTAGCCACAGGTTACGGCGCGTCCGACAAGCTCATCCGGTGCAGAGGCGCCACGCAGGAAGGTGTAATGGCTTAGGCAATGAAGTTCGGCGTACACGGCAAAATACTGTATAAATAAACAGTATTCTAGCGCTGGGTGTACTGCCCTGAAAAGCACTGTCGCAAAATAGCGTAGACTATTTTCCAGCGAGCCGGTCACCAGCGAAATATTCGATCGCAACCCGCGATAGGGAGAACAGAATAGTGGGCCAAATACAGAGAGGCCGTTATGGCCTGGTAGCGTTATGTCTTTTTTTAGCTGCTTGCACCGGTGTTCCCGAAGGGGTCGAGCCGGTGACGGATTTTGATCAGAGCCGTTATTTAGGTCAGTGGTACGAAATTGCCCGGCTCGATCACAGTTTTGAGCGAGGCCTCGATCAAGTTACGGCAACCTATCGGCTTAACGCTGATGGCAGTATTGCGGTATTGAACCGTGGCTTTGATGCTGAGCAGGGCGAATGGCGCGAAGCAGAGGGTGTTGCGCGCTTTGTTCAATCTCCCGATATCGCCCACCTGAAAGTCTCTTTTTTTGGTCCGTTTTATGGCAGTTATATCGTGTTTGAGCTCGGTGAAGATTATGACTATGCCTTCGTCTCTGGCTTTAACCGAGATTATCTTTGGCTACTGGCTCGCACGCCCGAAGTCAGTGCGGCATTACACGAGCACTTTCTGGAGACCATTACTGAGCTGGAATTTGACCCTGCTGGGTTGGTTTGGCTGGATGACACGGTGGATGCACGAATTCATAACCCTTAAGTGCGCAGCACGTTGATCCTCCAGAGCATTATGCGTGGGCTGAGCAGGCGGTTATAGCAATCAAGGTGTTCTGGGTGCGGTTGCCTCCTTGACGCTGAAGCTGAATAACCCAGATTCTCAGCTGATGAATTGGTGTTTGCATTGGGCCGGATTTGGCGCTCGAGTGAGAGCTGACTGTGTTTTCAGGCAAAAAGCCCATGTAGGTACCAGCGTCGGTTATGCCGGTCCTGGTATATCCAGACAGGCTGTTTTTGGGGTGTGCAGGCGATGTAGTAATCCCGACTGACAGGCGCATTCCACCATTGATCTTCAATGCGCTCTGGTCCGTGGAGAATATCCAGTGGGCCATTCCAGTAAAGCTGCTCTACTGCTTGATGAATCGGTTGTGGTTCAGGAAGCAACCAGAACGGGCGCTGCCCCAGTGGATTGTTGTCGGTATCACCGCGCGCATTCAGCGTTTGGGTTTCCATGACGGCATCTTCCGGGAGGTGCTCGCTACGGGAGTTCAGATAACCAACAGCCTGCAGTCCGAGACGGCTACGTAAGCGGTCCACCAGTTCGTATCGGGATGCCGCGCTGACGCCGGTGTGAAATAAATCTTGTGGTGCGTTCGTTGCTGCATGGAGCTGTTCTACGATCAGTGAAAGCCCCTCGATTCCCTCTGGTAACGTCTGGTTATCCAGTTGCAAACGAGAGAGTTCAAGCCAGAGCGCTGCATTTTTTTGAGCGGTATCCGAAAATACTTTGAAGGCGTTACGGGGGCGCCCTGACGACCAGCTTTGTGGTTGTAGCTGGGTTTGTGATTGTAGATAGCGCCACTCGATCACGCCGCTGGAGAGCTGTGTATTCGTCAGGAATTGACAGAAGTGGGTCAGCAAGCGCTGCATGGCGGGGTAAAGTTCCTGTCTATTCTGAATATCAAAGCCAAACCAGAGCGTGTCCTCAAAGCGTTTTGGGGGCTGATAGGTAATGGCTGGCTCCCGCTGACTTCCTGTGAGTTGATTGAGCCAATGCAGGAAAGGTTCACCACAGCGTTTACCCAGGGCAGAAGGCGGAATATCGAGCAATTGCCGGAATTGCCGTAAGCCCGTTTTCTCCAGTCTTTTCAGAACTGTTGGAAACTCGGCCT
>JALRJN010000102.1 GCA_023261185.1 Porticoccus sp. | reverse complement strand
ATCGCGCTTTGGCGAACCTGTGTACAGTTGACGCGGGCGGCCAATACGATAGGGATTGCTGAGCATTTCGTTCCAGTGTGAAATCCAGCCCACTGTGCGGCCTGTGGCGAAGATGACAGTGAACATTTCTGTCGGAATGCCAATGGCTTTCATGATGATGCCGGAATAGAAATCCACGTTGGGGTAGAGTTTCTTCGCGACGAAATACTCGTCTTCCAGTGCGATTTGCTCCAGACGCTTGGCGATTTTCAGCAGGGGATCATTTTCAATGCCCAGTTCTGCGAGCACGGCGTCACAAGCTTCTTTCATCACCTTGGCGCGAGGATCAAAGTTTTTGTAAACGCGGTGGCCAAAGCCCATCAGGCGGAAGGGGTCATCCTTGTCTTTCGCACGCTTGATGAAGCCGTCGATGTGTTTCTCATCGCCAATTTGCTCCAGCATTTCCAGTACTGCCTGGTTGGCGCCACCGTGGGCGGGTCCCCACAATGCAGCAATACCTGCGGCAATACAGGAGAACGGGTTGGCGCCTGAAGAGCCGGCCAGGCGAACAGTAGAAGTGGATGCATTTTGTTCGTGGTCAGCGTGGAGCAGGAACAACAGATCCATGGCTTTGGCGACGACCGGATTGATGTTGCTAGGCTCGCAGGGAGTACCGAACATCATATGCAGGAAGTTCTCTGAATAGCTCAGGCTATTGTCGGGATACATGTAAGGCTGGCCAATGAAGTGCTTGTGGCACATGGCCGCCAGAGTAGGCATTTTCGCGATCAAACGGTGAGCTGTGATCAGTCGATGTTCGGGGTCGTTGATATCCATGGAGTCGTGATAGAACGATGACATGGCACCGACTACGCCACAGAGCATGGCCATGGGGTGCGCATCGTAACGGAAACCTGACATAAACTGCTCAATTGAGCGGTTGACCATGGTGTGTTGATTGATGATTTTCTGGAAGTTTTCTTTTTCTGTACCTACGGGAAGTTCACCGTGAAGAAGTAGGTAGCAGGTTTCGAGATAGTTGGATTTTTCAGCCAATTGCTCAATCGGGTATCCACGGTGCAGGAGAATACCTTTTTCACCGTCGATGTAAGTGATTTTTGACTCGCAGGCAGCGGTTGATCCAAAGCCGGGATCGTAGGTCCAGCAACCTGTTTTAGGTACCTGGGAAATATCAATAACATCTTCACCGAGGGTGCTCTTGAGAATGGGCAGCTCAAGGTTGATATCTGTGCCCTCAACTGAAAGATTGACCTTCTTATCGCTCATTGGGTTCTCCTAAGAGTCAGGAATCTGGATCTGGGATAGCAAGTAAATAGTCTTGCGAAATGACCTGAAAAATTTATCAGAGGCGGGAAACTATAGCCTGCTCGAAAAAATTGTCAATTTAAGTGAGGATCGATGCAGTGAATAGCGACTATCGATAGGTCGTATGCCGATCACTGGTTGTTGGCAATCAAACGACGGTTTAATTGTAATCGGCTTGTAATGCACCTATAATTTCCGCCCGATCTAACCCGGCATGCTAACGATGGTATAGCCGATTCCCTGCTTTGCATTTAACTCATCTTATAGCTAGCTGTACAGATTAGATAAGGTGTATATACCGTGAACAAGAAAAGACCTGTAAATCTCGATATTGGAACTATTCAGCTTCCAATTACTTCCTACGCGTCCATTCTTCACCGGGTATCCGGTGTAGTTCTATTTGCTGCCATTGGGGTATTCCTCTGGTTGCTGGACTCAAGCCTTTCCTCAGAAGAGGGGTTCAATGCTATTAAGGAGACCATGGGCAGCCCATTTTGCAAGCTGATCATATGGGCATCCTTGGCAGGACTGGCCTATCACATGGCGGCAGGGATTCGTCACCTTATTATGGACTTTGGTGTTGGTGAAACACTTGAAGGTGGCCGCCTGGGTGCGAAGATCGTCCTGGTTGTTGCCGCCATTCTGATTTTGCTTGCGGGGGTATGGGTAGCATGATTACCAATATTACAAGTTTTGGTCGTAGCGGCCTGTCCGACTGGCTGTTACAGCGTGTGACCGCTGTGGTGATGGCGGCCTATGCCATTTTCATCACATTTTATCTGTTGTTTACCCCAAATCTGGAATACAGCCAGTGGGTGGCCCTTCATAGCTGCCTGTGCATGAAGGTGTTCAATGTCCTGACTGTATTGTCGATTGCCATCCATGCATGGATTGGCCTGTGGGCAGTACTGACTGATTATGTGACTGTCCGTCTGCTTGGTCCAAAAGCGACACCACTGCGTATATTCCTGCAGTTAGGAATGATTGCCGTCACACTGGTGTATGTCATCTGGGCTCTTGAAATCGTTTGGGGAATTTAAATCCATGACTAGCGTAAGAACTATTTCCTTCGACGGCGTTATCGTCGGTGGTGGTGGCGCCGGTATGCGCGCCGCGTTGCAACTGGCTCAGTCCGGTTATAAAACAGCTGTTATTTCCAAGGTGTTTCCTACTCGCTCGCACACCGTGTCAGCTCAGGGTGGTATTACCTGTGCAATTGCCAGTGATGACCCAAATGATGATTGGCGCTGGCACATGTACGACACCGTCAAGGGTTCTGACTATATTGGTGATCAGGACGCTATTGAATACATGTGTTCAGTCGGCCCTGAAGCGGTCTTCGAGCTGGAACACATGGGCTTGCCATTCTCACGTACCGAAGAAGGCCGTATCTATCAGCGTCCTTTTGGTGGTCAGTCCAAAAATTTTGGTGAGGGCGGTCAGGCTGCTCGTACCTGCGCTGCTGCTGACCGTACTGGTCACGCATTACTGCACACTCTTTATCAGAACAATGTCAAAAACAATACCGTCTTCTTTAATGAATGGTTTGCGGTAGATCTGGTGAAAAATGCCAATGACGAAGTTGTTGGTGTTATTGCGATCGATATCGAAACGGGCGAAACCGTTTTTGTAAAATCCAAAGCAACAGTATTGGCCACCGGTGGTGCAGGCCGTATCTATGCATCCACCACTAATGCCCACATTAATACCGGTGACGGGATTGGCATGGCGCTTCGTGCCGGCTTCCCCGTGCAGGATATGGAAATGTGGCAGTTTCACCCGACCGGCATCCATGGTGCTGGTACTTTAGTCACTGAAGGTTGTCGGGGTGAGGGTGGTTACCTGATCAATAAAGATGGCGAACGCTTTATGGAGCGTTATGCTCCTAATGCCAAAGACCTTGCGGGGCGAGATGTTGTTGCACGTTCAATGGTGCTTGAGATTCTCGAAGGTCGCGGATGTGGTGAAAATGGTGATCACGTCTACTTGAAGTTAGATCACCTGGGTGAAGAGATACTGGAAAGCCGCTTGCCCGGTATCTGCGAACTGTCAAGAACCTTTGCTCATGTCGACCCGGTTAGTGAGCCTATTCCTGTTGTACCAACCTGCCACTATATGATGGGAGGGATTCCCACCAATGTTGAGGGCCAAGCCTTAACACTGGATTCTAACGGCAAAGAAAAGGTCATTAACGGCCTCTACGCCTGCGGTGAGGCGGCCTGTGTGTCAGTTCATGGTGCTAACCGGTTAGGTGGTAACTCACTGCTCGACCTGGTGGTATTCGGTCGTTCCTCTGGCCTGTTCATTGAAAAGGCTCTCCGTGAAGGTATCAATATGGATGACCCTACGGATGAGCATGTAAACGCCGCGATGGCACGCCTCAATCGAGTTAATAGCAGTAATGATGGGGAAGGCGCTGCTGAACTGCGCACCGAGTTGCAGAATATCATGCAGAACTATTTTGGTGTGTTTCGTCGCGGTGACTTCATGCAGGAAGGCATTAAGAAACTTGAAGCATTGCGCCCCCGCATTGAGAACGTTCGCCTCGATGATAAAAGCAACACCTACAATACAGCCCGTATTGAAGCTCTCGAATTGCAAAATCTTCTTGAGGTGGCAGAAGCAACTGCAATTACTGCAGAGGAGCGTAAAGAAAGCCGCGGCGCTCACGCTAGGGAAGATTACTCCGTGCGCGACGATGAAAACTGGCTGTGTCACTCTGTTTATTTCCCCAGCGACAAGCGAGTGGGCAAACGCAGTGTGAACTTCTCACCCAAAACCATGGAAGCCTTCGCACCGAAGGCGCGTACCTACTAATAAAAGGTTAGTGAACCATGTTGAATGTAACTATTTATCGTTATAACCCTGATGTGGACGAAGCGCCGTACATGCAGGACTATGAGGTTGATACCGCAGGTAAGGACCTGATGGTGCTGGATGTTCTTGGTTTACTTAAAGCTCAGGATCCGACACTGGCATATCGTCGCTCATGTCGTGAAGGTGTGTGTGGTTCTGATGGTATGAACATCAGCGGCAAGAATGGCCTGGCCTGTATTACTCCACTATCTGAATGTGTGAAGGGTGACAAACTGGTACTGCGTCCGCTGCCAGGGCTGCCCGTGGTGCGCGATCTGGTCATTGATATGAGCCAGTTCTATGCTCAGTACGAAAAAATTCAGCCGTACCTGGTGAACAATCAACCGGCACCTGCGATCGAGCGTTTGCAGTCTCCGGAAGATCGCGCCAAGCTGGATGGCCTCTACGAGTGCATCCTTTGTGCTTGTTGTTCTACCAGCTGTCCTTCCTTCTGGTGGAACCCGGACAAATTCATCGGTCCCGCTGGTCTCCTCCAGGCCTACCGCTTTCTGATTGACAGTCGTGATACTGACACAGAAAATCGCTTGTCAAATCTGGATGATCCCTTCAGCGTATTCCGTTGTCATGGTATCCAGAACTGTGTCTCTGTTTGCCCTAAAGGGTTGAACCCGACAAAGGCAATAGGCCACATCAGAAACATGTTGTTGAGAAGCGCTACCTAATAATGCTGACGCATAATAATGACAACCCATCGGGCCCTCCGTCAAAAGAGGGCCTTGATGATCCTGCTTTCATACTATAGGGAACCTTTCGATGCCTGAAAGCATCATGCAGCAATTTTTGCGCTCTTCCCATCTCTCTGGTGGGAACGCCGCATATATCGAAGATTTATACGAAACATACCTACACGACCCCAATGCAGTGCCCGAAGAATGGCGCTCATTCTTTGACTCCCTTCCGAGAGTAAACGGCCATTCTGGTGCTGATGTCTCTCATGCAACCATACAGGATTATTTCGAGCTGCTTGGTCGTCGCCGTGCACGGCCCACGCCTGCACCTGGTTCAGGTGGCATGAATATTGAGCATGAGCGGAAGCAGGTCAAGGTCTTGCAGCTGATTAGTTCATATCGTAACCGAGGCCATCAGAAAGCTAACCTTGATCCACTCGGCATTATGAAACGCGAGCAGGTGCCGGATCTGCAGCTGAACTACCATGGGCTGACAGAAGCTGACCTGGATACAACGTTCCAATGTGGTACGTTGTTTATAGGCAAGCAGGAAGCACCGCTAAAAGACATTATTGCTGCTCTTGAGGAAACCTACTGTCGCCACGTGGGCGTCGAGCTGATGCACATCACTGATCTGGCTGAAAAGCAGTGGCTGCAGCAGCGTCTAGAAAGTGTTCGTTCGAAGCCTACCTACGACAACGAGATGCGCAAGCATGTGCTGCAACGACTGTCTGCTGCAGAAGGTCTAGAACGGCACCTTGATTCGAAGTATCCCGGTACCAAAAGGTTTGGACTGGAGGGCGGTGAGTCTCTGATTCCCTTGCTAGATGGCTTGATTGAGCGCGCCGGAGAATACGGGGCAAAAGAAATTGTTCTGGCGATGGCTCACCGTGGTCGCCTCAATGTGCTGGTCAATGTGCTGGGTAAGAATCCAGCAGACTTGTTTGCAGAGTTCGAAGGCAAGCGCCATGTGGACACATCCGGTGATGTGAAATATCACCAGGGCTTTTCCTCCAACGTGATGACGCCGGGTGGTGAAGTGCACATGGCATTGGCCTTTAACCCATCTCACCTTGAAATCGTATCGCCGGTGGTTGAGGGTTCTGCTCGCGCTCGACAAGACCGCAGGGTAGATCCGGAAGGCAACAAGGTAGTACCCATTCTCGTTCATGGTGATGCGGCTTTTGCTGGTCAGGGTGTGGTGATGGAAACCCTGCAAATGTCCCAGATCCGGGGCTATAAAACAGGCGGTACCGTTAACCTCGTCATCAACAACCAGGTAGGTTTCACCACCAGTCGACGGGAAGATTGTCGCTCTACCGAATACTGTACAGATATCGCTAAGATGGTTCAGGCACCCATTATCCATGTCAATGGTGATGACCCTGATGCGGTGATGTTCTGTACCTTCCTCGCCATGGACTACCGCTACCAGTTCAAGAAAGATATTGTCATTGATCTGGTTTGTTACCGGCGTCGTGGTCACAACGAGACGGATGAGCCCTCGGCGACCCAGCCTTTGATGTACAAAATCATCAAAAAGCATAAAACCACCCGTGAGCTATATGCGGACAAGCTGGTCAGCGAAAGTATTCTCACTAAAGATGAGGCAGCGAACATGTTGACTGCCTATCGGGATACCCTGGATCGTGGAGTGAATGTCGTTAACAAGCTGGTTTCCGAGCCGGATGAGGCATTGTTTGTAGACTGGACTCCTTACCTGGGGCACGAGTGGACAACGCCCGCTGATACCGGCTACCCGCTGCCTGCGTTAAAAGAGGTGGCTAACCGGATCTGTCACATTCCTGAAGGGATTGTTATTCAGCGGCAAGTAGAGAAAATCTACGACGATCGACGCAAAATGGCTGGCGGTGCTCTCGAACTTAACTGGGGCATGGGCGAGTTACTGGCCTATGGGACTCTGTTGGAGCAAGGTTACCCGGTTCGAATGACGGGTCAGGATATCGGCCGGGGCACCTTCTCCCATAGACATGCAGTGGTTTTCAACCAGAAAGATGGCGAAACTTACACGCCTCTCAAACACATGTCTGAAGATCAGCCTTTGTTTGATATTTATGATTCTTTCCTCTCTGAGGAAGCTGTTCTCGGTTTTGAATACGGTTATGCCACTACTGCTCCGAAAGGTCTGGTAATTTGGGAGGCCCAGTTTGGTGACTTTGCTAATGGCGCCCAGGTTGTCATTGACCAGTTCATTACCAGTGGCGAGCACAAGTGGGGACGCTTGTGTGGTCTAACCATGCTGTTGCCACACGGCTATGAAGGCCAGGGCCCCGAGCATTCTTCGGCGCGCCTGGAGCGCTACCTGCAGTTGTGCGCAGAGCACAATATTCAGGTATGTATTCCTACTACACCTGCCCAAATGTTCCATCTGTTACGTCGTCAGGCAATCAGGCCCATGCGTCGTCCGTTGATTGTCATGAGCCCGAAATGGATTTTGCGACACAAGCTGGCCACCTCATCTCTGGAAGACCTGGCCAATGGAGAGTTCCAAACGGTTATCGGTGATAGCGAAATTGATCCGAAAAAAGCGCGTCGATTGATACTCTGTTCAGGAAAGGTCTACTACCATCTCCTTGAAGAGCGGGAGTCCCGTGGTATTGACGATATCGCCATGGTGCGTATTGAGCAATTGTATCCGTTCCCTGACGAGATTCTGCTGTCGGTATTGCAGCAATATACTGCGCTTGAAGAGGTCGTCTGGTGTCAGGAAGAACCGATTAACCAGGGCGCATGGTATAGCAGCCAGCATCACATGCGCGCAGTGATCGACAACTATCAACCATCTCTGCCTTTACGCTATGTCGGCCGAGCCGCGTCAGCTGCTCCCGCTGCAGGTTACATGTCTGCTCACCTCGAAGAGCAGGCAAAATTTGTTAACGAAGCTTTGAGTTTTTAAGTGGCCAGAGGGCCATCCTCGACCAAGGAAATGATAAAAAATGAGCATTGAAATTAAGGCGCCTACATTCCCCGAATCTGTTCAGGAAGGGAATATTGCTACATGGCATAAACAACCCGGTGATACCGTAGTTCGGGATGAACTGCTCGTGGATATCGAGACCGATAAGGTGGTGCTGGAAGTGGTAGCCCCTGCCGATGGCACTTTGCAGGAAGTGTTTAAGGGTGAGGGCGATGTGGTTCTCAGCAATGAAGTCATTGCCAAGGTGGTGGCTGGAGCTGTTGAGTCCGCTCCGGCTGCTGCGCCGGCAGCCGCAGCTGAAGAAGCATCGACAGATGATGAAGCTGGCGGTGACACTATTGCCAGCCCTGCAGCACGTAAACTTGCTGAAGAGAAGGGCATTGACCTGCAGCAAGTTACCGGTACGGGTAAAGATGGCCGCATTACCAAAGAAGATGTTGAAAAATGGTCACTTTCAGATGAAACAATAGATAAATATAAGAAAAGATACGCTGAAGAATGGCGTTCTAAGTTGGATGAAGTAGTGAAACGAATGATGGAGAAGATATAATGTTAAGTTTTGGTGACTATAAAGATAAGATTAGTAAGTCGGTAATGTATCACGTTGAAAATCATATACCGTTTGCTGAAAATATCTATAGACTTCATAGTGAAGAATTTTATAGATTGTTTAGAGAAGCCAGAGAATTGTACAAAGAAGGCGTCTTAACTGAACTATCTGATTGGGATAAACAATTAATAGAGTCAGACATTGGCGAATTTGGTTTATATGAAGGTCAGAAAGTTCCTTTAGATATACCAATCGAAGAAGAAGACAAAAAGACACCACCTTTAAATAAGCCAAAAAGAGGTGGACCGAAAAAGTTTTATGTATTTGTCCGTGATGGTGATAAGATTAAAAAAGTCACTTGGGGAGATACAACAGGATTATCTGTAAAGATGAATAATCCAGAGGCAAGAAAATCTTTTGCTGCTCGTCATCAATGCGATCAACAAAAAGATAAAACAAAACCTGCTTATTGGGCTTGTAACTTGCCAAGATATGCCAAAAGTTTAGGTATGTCTGGTGGAGGTAATTTTTACTGGTAGATGAAACCTTATATTGATGATATTCAGTATGATATGTTTGATGGACGACAACACTTTAGAACTTTTCAAAGTGATGTTGATAATGAAGAACTGATTTGGCATAGGGATAAAAAAGATAGAACCA
>JALRJN010000079.1 GCA_023261185.1 Porticoccus sp. | reverse complement strand
TTCCGTTGATGTGCCCATGGGCAAAGATGGTGATCGCATGCTGGTTGAAACCCTGGCAGACGAGCACCCCAGTGATCCTGAAGAGCTGGTCGAAGATCAGGATATGAATGACGCGGTTGAGCTTTGGTTGTCAGAGCTGACGGATAAGGAGCAGGAAGTGATTGTGCGTCGCTTCGGCTTACACGGACACGATGTGTGCACCCTAGAAGAAGTCGGCCACGAAATAGGGTTGACCCGAGAACGAGTCCGACAAATTCAGGTGGAAGCTTTACGCCGCCTGCGGTCAATCGTGAACAAGCAGGGCTTGGATGGACATACCTTGTTTGATGAAAACTGATCTTCTGTCAGTTTGAAGTCTCAATATGCCCCAGATGTTTTTGCACCACTTTGAGAGTAGGTTTAAACAGTTTTGGTGTGGCGCAGACAATATTCCCGCTATCCATATAGTTTTCACCGCCACTGAAGTCGCTGACCAGGCCACCGGCCTCTTTCACCAATAGCACACCGGCTGCAATGTCCCAGGGCTTCAGGTTCATTTCCCAGAATGCATCGACACGTCCCGCCGATAGATAAGCGAGGTCCAGTGAAGCAACACCGAGCCGACGTATACCAGACGATTGTGTCGCCAGTTCTGTAAGGCAGGACAGATAAGGCTCCATGTGGTCAATGGAGGGACTGTTAAAGGGGATGCCAGTGGCGACCAGAGATCCGGCGAGTCCAACTCTGCCTGACACGCGAATTCGCTTGCCGTTCAGAAAAGCACCGCGACCGCGGCTGGCTGTATATTCTTCCCGGCGCATGGGGTCAAACACCACGGCATGTTCCAGTTTGCCCTTATAGCGACAGCCAATGGACACTGCAAAGTGGGGGATACCATGAATAAAATTTGTGGTGCCATCCAGAGGGTCGATTATCCATTGATAGTCATCGTTTTCGCCCTGGAGGTGGCCTGACTCTTCGCCGATGATGCTGTGATCGGGATAGGCTTTACGCAGATGGTAAATAATTTCCTTTTCAGCGGCGCGGTCGATTTCTGTGACGTAATCGTTGCGGCCTTTTTCATCGATCTTGATCAAATCGCTGCGTTCAGTGGCGCGAGCAATCATATCCCCGGCTTTGCGGGCGGCACGAAGTGCGATATTAACCATCGGTTCCATTACTGCTATTCCACTGTGGCGAAAGCGCGGCATTGTAGCAGAGAGCTAGAGTTTGAGGGGAGTGGAAATCCATGATTTCACCTTTGCTTCCTGATAGAATTTGCGCCCTTCAAAAAGGCGGTTGTGCGTCGCTGTTTTCTTGAGAGCACAGGCGATCCCTGAGACTAACCATTAATGCAGGCCTAGTGTGTTTGAAAATGTTCGTATAGTGCTGGTGAATACCACACATCCTGGCAACATTGGTGGTGCCGCCAGGGCCATGAAGAATATGGGTCTGTCCCGCCTGTATCTCGTTTCCCCAAAAGAATATCCCGCTGATCGAGCCGTTTGGCGCGCCGCAAATGCACTGGATGTGCTGGATAATGCGGTTGTGGTAGACACGCTGGATGAAGCCGTTGGCAGTTGTGGCCTTGTTGTGGGTACTAGCGCCCGTGAGCGCCGCATTCCCTGGCCGCTCCTCAATCCTCGGGAGTGTGGTGAACGGGTCTGGCAAGAGTCCTCTGAGCATGAAGTGGCGATCGTATTTGGCCGGGAAGACCGGGGACTAACCAATGAAGAGTTGCATAAATGTACCTACCATGTGCACATACCCTCAAATCCTGAATACAGCTCCCTGAATCTTGCCGCAGCGGTGCAGGTGCTTTGTTATGAGGTACGAATGGCTTCTCTTGCAAACGCAGATGGTAAGTTGCCATCGCTGTGCGAGTGGGATGTACCCCCAGCCCGGGCGGAAGATTTGGAAATGTATTTTCAACATCTGGAGCAAGCGTTGGTGGATATAGGCTTCCACAGCCGCGATAACCCGCGCCAGACCATGCCACGACTTCGCAGGCTTTACAGCAGGATCCGACTAGATGAAATGGAGCTGTCGATTTTGCGCGGTGTGTTGACTGCTATGCAGAATCTCGCACACAAAATGCGGCAGCTTACAGGGGACAAGCAGAGCGACACCCGGACGTAATTCCGACTAAAAAACTATGTTATTTACTTGACTAAAATAGTGGGTTATTGGATAATTCCGGCATGTGTTTCATGAACTGAACGAGTGAGAGCATCTCTATGCGCCTGACAACTCGAGGTCGTTATGCTGTGACTGCCATGCTGGATTTGGCGCTGCATGGTGATAAAGGTCCCATAAGCCTGGCGGATATATCGCAGCGTCAGGAGATTTCACTGTCTTACCTGGAACAATTATTTGCCAAGTTGCGCCAGATGGATCTGGTTAGCAGCGTCAGGGGCCCCGGTGGCGGCTATCGCCTCTCACGGGACTGCACAGCTATCAACGTTGCCGAGATCATTGATGCTGTCAATGAGTCTATCGATGCAACTAGTTGTAACGGTAAGGGTAACTGCCAAAATGGCGGAGTCTGCCTGACCCACTATCTTTGGGATGACCTCAGCCAGCAGATTCACCGCTTTCTTAGTGGAATTACACTGGACAGTCTGGTGCAGCAACAGGAAGTGCGTCCGGTGATGTTGAGTGGCGCAGAGTAAAGCAAGCGCCGTCAATTGTGAAAATCTATTAGGAGTGACTGAATGAAACTGCCGATCTATCTGGACTATTCTGCAACCACGCCGGTTGACCCTCGGGTAGCCGCGAAGATGGCGGAATGTCTGACTACAGAGGGCAACTTCGGTAATCCGGCCTCCCGTTCGCATGCCTTTGGTTGGCAAGCGGAGGCGGCTGTTGAAGATGCGAGAGAACAGGTGGCGTCACTGTTGAATGCCGATCCCAGGGAAATTGTCTGGACTTCAGGTGCCACGGAAGCCAATAACTTGGCGATCAAGGGCTGTGCCCACTTCAATCAGAAAAAAGGCAAGCACATTATTACCTCCAAAATCGAGCACAAAGCGGTGCTCGACACCTGCCGCCAGTTGGAGCGAGAGGGCTATGAGGTTACTTATCTTGTCCCGGACGCCGACGGCTTGATTCAGCCGAGCGCTGTTTCCGAGGCGATTCGTGAAGACACTACGCTGGTGTCGCTGATGCACGTGAATAACGAGATCGGAACCATTAATGACATCGCGGCGATTGGCGAAGTTTGTCGTGAGCACAAGGTTTATTTCCACGTGGATGCCGCACAGAGTGCTGGCAAGGTGGAAATAGACATGGAAACCATGAAAGTTGACATGATGTCTTTGTCAGTCCACAAAATATATGGTCCCAAGGGCATTGGCGCTCTGTATGTGCGTCGCAAACCACGGGTTCGCATCGAAGCACAGATGCATGGCGCTGGCCATGAGCGCGGCATGCGCTCCGGAACGCTGGCCACTCATCAAATTGTCGGTATGGGTGAAGCTTTCCGTATTGCCAGAGAAGAGATGTCCGATGAAAACCAGCGTGTATTGGCGCTGCGTAATCGGCTTTGGCACGGTATTTCCGATATGGAGGCTGTCCACCTGAACGGCTCTTTAGAGCAGCGTGTTTCGGGAAATCTGAATGTCAGTTTTGCCTATGTAGAAGGTGAGTCTCTAATCATGGCGCTCAAGGATCTCGCGGTCTCATCCGGCTCAGCCTGTACCTCGGCCAGCCTGGAACCTTCCTATGTGCTACGTGCGTTGGGTCTGGATGATGAGCTGGCACACAGCTCCATTCGTTTCTCCATAGGTCGCTTTACAACTGCTGAAGAAATTGATTACGCCATTGAGCGAGTGCGGGAAGCCGTTAATAAATTACGGGAGCTATCTCCGCTCTGGGATATGTACAAAGACGGCATCGATCTGAGTCAGGTCGAGTGGGCCGCCCACTAACGTTGAGGAGTTAAATTATGTCTTACAGTGACAAAGTACTGGATCACTACGAAAGTCCCCGCAACGTTGGCAAGTTGGATGATAAAGCCAGCAACGTTGGCACGGGAATGGTTGGTGCCCCGGCCTGTGGCGATGTCATGCGCCTTCAGATTCAGGTGAATGAGGACGGTGTTATTGAGGACGCCAAATTTAAAACCTATGGCTGCGGATCTGCGATTGCCTCGAGCTCTTTGCTGACTGAGTGGGTCAAGGGTAAAACCCTTGAGCAGGCCGCAGAGATCAAGAACACCCAGATAGCAGAAGAGCTGGCATTGCCACCGGTGAAAATCCACTGTTCTGTGTTGGCGGAAGACGCGATTAAGGCCGCCGTCAGAGATGTTCGCCATAAGCGTGGCGAACAGACCGACTGAACTGACAGACAACTTGAGATAGCAGGAGAGAAATAATGGCAATTACCATGACCCAGGCAGCTGAGCAGCACATCACCAGGCACCTTGCTCACCGGGGACACGGTATTGGTATTCGCCTCGGTGTTAAGACCACGGGTTGTTCCGGGTTGTCCTATGTCCTTGAATTTGTCGATGACCAGCAGCCCGAGGACACGGTTTTTGACTGTGGTGATGCAAAGTTGTTTGTGGATCCTAAAAGTCTCGCCTATCTGGACGGCACAGAGTTGGATTTCGTAAAGGAAGGGCTCAATGAAGGTTTTCAGTTCAACAACCCCAATGTCAAGGAAGAGTGCGGTTGTGGTGAGAGTTTCCACATCTAGGTGGTAGAGAGCCCGATAGGGTATAAGAGCCTTTTTTGATATCTCGGTCGGAGCTGTTCTCGTGGAAATTTCAGACAATTTTTTCGAAATTTTCGGACTGCCTGTCAGTTATGATATCGACATCAGCCAGCTCTCAGAACGCTACCGCACCATGCAGCGGCAATTTCACCCAGACAAATATGCCGGCAAGCCCGCCCGCGAACAGCGGTTGGCGGAGCAGTATGCGGCTGTTGTGAATCAGGCCTACAACGAACTGAAATCACCACTGCTGCGTGCACAGTACCTGTTGTCGTTACACGGAGTGGATGGGGCTAATGAGACTGCCATCACCCGTGATCCTGACTTTCTAATGGAGCAAATGACGCTGCGCGAAGCCTTGTCAGAGGTTCGGGATGCCAACGATTCTCACGCGTCGCTTGCGGAGATTAATGAACATGCCATTGGCGAGTATCGCTCACTGCAGAAACTCTTCAGCGAGTGCCTGGGTGCAGCAGATATGGATCATGCTGCTGAAGCGGTGGCCAAGATGCAGTTTTTCAGCAAGCTCATCAGTGAAATTCATGAGCTTGAACACGAACTAGACGAAGAATAGGCGGTTACATCAAGTGGTTTTGTTACAGATATCTGAGCCCGGTCAGTCCCCGGAACCGCATCAGCGCCGGAGAGCAGTGGGCATTGACCTGGGCACTACGAACTCGCTGGTGGCAACTGTTCGCAGTGGTACGCCGGAAACGTTGCCTGACAACGAAGACCGCCACCTGCTGCCTTCAGTGGTCCATTACGAGGCGGACCAGAATATCTCTATTGGTTACGAGGCCCTCGAGTGGGCGGGTCGTGATGCGCTCAACACTCTCATTTCCGTTAAGCGCTTTATGGGTCGTGGTACAACAGATATCAAAACCCTGGGAGACCAGTTGCCCTATCAGTTTGTGTCAGGTGAAAGTGGCATGCCCAGCTTTAGAACATCTGCTGGAGATATTAGCCCTGTGGCGGCTTCTGCCGAAATTCTGCGAGCCCTTGTAGAGCGTGCGGAATCAGCCCTGGATGGTCCTCTGGATGGTGCGGTGATAACTGTTCCCGCTTATTTCGATGAAGCACAGCGTCAGGCCACGAAAGATGCTGCAACCCTGGCAGGAGTCAAGGTGCTGCGCCTGTTGAGTGAGCCCACGGCTGCCGCCGTTGCCTACGGACTCGACCAGGGAGGGGAGGGGGTAATAGCCGTTTATGACCTTGGCGGTGGAACCTTCGATATTTCCCTGCTGAGGTTGTCTCGCGGTGTCTTTGAAGTTCTGGCCACTGGTGGTGATTCAGCCCTCGGTGGTGATGACTTTGATCGTGCCATCGCCCAATGGTGCTGCGAACAGGCCGGGCTGGGTTCCGATCTCGATCCGCAGCAACAAAGACAATTGATGTCTGCTGCGCGCCAAGCCAAGGAAGCTTTGGCTGAGCAGGAAAGCGTGGCGATGGATGTGCTTGGCTGGCAAGGTTCATTGGACAGACACACCCTGAACACCCTTGTTGATCCCCTGATCGATAAAACATTGCGAGCCTGTCGGAGAAGCCTGAGGGATGCAGAGCTTGATAGTGATGAAATCGATGCTGTCGTTATGGTCGGTGGGTCGACACGTATGTTGAGGGTTCGCGAGCGGGTTGAAGAGACATTCAAACGCGAGCCCCTGGTCAATATCGACCCCGACCGCGTGGTGGCCATCGGCGCCGCACTTCAGGCTGATGTGCTGGTCGGCAATAAGCCCGGCGATGAAATGTTGTTGCTGGATGTAATTCCATTGTCGCTGGGTCTCGAAACCATGGGTGGTCTGATGGAAAAAATCATCCATCGCAATACCACCATACCGGTTGCCAAGGCTCAGGATTTCACCACCTTTAAGGATGGGCAAACAGCCATGGCTATCCACGTGCTGCAGGGGGAGCGGGAGCTGGTCAGCGATTGTCGTTCCTTGGCACGTTTTGAACTGCGAGGCATCCCGCCTATGGTGGCCGGTGCAGCAAAGATTCGCGTCAAATTCCAGGTAGACGCGGATGGCTTACTGAATGTGTCCGCCAAGGAATTAACCAGTGGTGTTGAGGCGCATGTTGAGGTCAAACCCTCCTATGGCCTGAATGACAAAGAAGTGACCCGGATGTTGAGGGAGTCCTACACCCATGCCCGGGATGATATGCAGTTGAGGGCCCTGAGAGAGCAGCAGGTCGAAGCAGATCGTCTCTACGAAGACCTCAGTGCCGCATTGGCGCAGGATGGCAAAGTCCTGCTTAATGAGAAGGAATACCATTGCCTTGAAGTGGCGTTGGACGATTTGCGTAACGTCAGGGAGAGCAGCAACCACCGTGAAATTGCCCGCCATATTGAGACAGTGTCGAAAACCAGTGAGGATTTCGCGGCACGTCGCATGGATGCCAGTATTAAAAAGGCGTTGGCCGGTCACAGCCTCGACGAGATCGATAAGGGCCTTTGAAATGACCAAGGTTGTATTTCTCCCACACGAAACCATCTGCCCGGAAGGGGCGGTGATTGAGGTCGAGCCTGGCGAAAGCATCTGTGAAGCGGCACTGCGCAATGATATTGAGATAGAACATGCCTGTGAAATGTCCTGTGCCTGTACAACCTGTCATGTCTATGTACGGGAGGGCTTTGATTCCCTTGAGGAAGCGGACGAGCTGGAAGAGGATTACCTCGACAAGGCCTGGGGTGTGGATCCGGATTCGCGGCTCAGTTGCCAGGCGGTTGTTAAAGATCAGGATTTAATTGTCGAAATACCTAAATACACCATCAATATGGTGTCCGAAAAGCACTAGTCGGAGTATTGGTCATGACACTGAAGTGGACCGATGTAATGGATCTGGCAATCGAGTTGTCGGAATCACACCCGGATGTTGATCCGCGGTATGTCAATTTTGTGGATTTGAGAAACTGGGTTCTCTCCCTGGAAGATTTTGATGATGATCCTCAGCGTTGTGGCGAAAAGGTGCTAGAGGCGATCCAGATGGCATGGATTGATGAACTCGATTAGAATGGTCCGCAGAATTTGATGTTGGTTAAGGGGTATAGATGAGCTCTAAAGAAGAGCTTTATAAAGTACTGGTTGAATCGGTACCCTATGGCACCCTTTTCTTTGCCTACGGCGTCTGTGTCGACGCCAATCAGAATGCCCTGAGGTTGTTGGAGTGTGAGCTCAAGCAACTGATCGGTGCCTCCGTTGATAAAATCAACGGTGATGAATCTTCTGCACTGGTTGACCTCAAGTTACAACTCAAAAAAGCCCAAATGGGCAAACAGAAAACGCTATCCTGGACCTGTCCCGGTCAGGGAGCCCCCATTCATGTTGAAGTCGTGTATGTAACAGAAGACGGCAAAGAAATGGTCGTCATGCTGAAAAGCGAGCAGGACAAGGCGGCCGCTTCCGGAGCTGAGGGCTATCACAGCAAACCTACAAATAGTGGTCAATCTGGCCTTGACGCATTGTCAGATAGCTGGGAGCCAATGGACGAGTCGGCTGTCACTAGTGTGGGTAATCCCGAGCTGATTGTTGATGACAGTGGCAGAGTGGTTTCTGAGCGCCGAGTCGCCGAGCGACGTGCTGATGATGGGCAAAAGCACTATTTTGACGGCTTGACCAGTCTCCCGAATCGCCAAATGTTGGCCGAATCGCTGGCAGATTTTCTGGAAATCCATCAAGGCGGTCCAGTTTGCGCCGCTGTCATGATGCTGGATCTCGACCACTTCAAGGATATCAATGATTCCTGGGGGCACAACGTTGGGGACCAGGTCATCAAGAAAATTGGCCAGGCACTCGTCAGCCTGGTGTCCGGGGACAACATGCTTGCCAGGATGAGTGGCGATGAGTTCGTCCTTTTCATTCCCGAACTGGCGGACGACCCCTCGAAAGCAGCCTGGAGTGCCCAGGCGATTGCAGAAAAACTGGGCGAGGCCGTAGCCAGTCCGATATTTCTCGATGGTCACGAGGTTATTCTCACCGCGAGTATTGGTATTGCCTTATTGACCGATGCTGACCTGAGAGCAGACCGTGTGTTGCAGTATGCGGATACCGCCATGTATGAGGCGAAGCGAAAAGGCCGCAACAGTATTGCGTTTTTTGACCCCAGCATTACTCAAAAAGCCCAGCGCCAGATTGGTATGAACACGCGGTTACGAAAAGCCATGGATAACCATGAGTTTGTCCTGTACATCCAGCCACAAATATCTGTTGAAACCGGTGAATTGTTGGGTGGTGAGGCATTGCTGCGCTGGATGAACGCAGACAAAGTGACCAATATGCCTTCGGAGTTTATTCCGGTGCTGGAGTCATCGGGGCTGATCGTCGATGTCGGGCGCTGGGTGATTCGAACGTCCTGTGAATATTTGCGTAATTTTATCGACATGGGTATCTGGCAGGATCATATGCGTCTTGGTATCAATATCAGCCCGCGCCAGTTCCGTGATCCCCAGTTGCTCGATATTGTCCAGCACAGTATGAAGAGCTACAACATCGACCCGAGCTTCCTGAACTTCGAGGTGACTGAAAGCCTGGTGATCGAAGACGTCGATGATGCTATTAAAAAAATGGAAGCCATCAAGGCCTTGGGAGCGATGTTTTCCATCGACGATTTTGGTATCGGGTATTCATCGATGATCTACCTGAAGCGACTGCCCTTCGACCAGCTCAAGATTGATCGTGAGTTTATCCGCAATATCCATCGCGATTCGGAAAGCCGTGGCATCGTGGAAGCGATCATGGCAGTTTCCAAACAATATGGGCTAAAGGTCACAGCAGAAGGTGTGGAAAGTCAGGAAGCCTTGGACATCCTGCGTGAGCTGGGTTGTCATTCCTATCAGGGCTCGCATTTCAGTATGCCCGTGCCCTGTGATCGCTTTACAAAATTGTTAGCTGCCTGAACATGAGTGGTCAGGAAACGGCCTTGAGAATTCCTTGTAACCCCTTGTATCGAAGAGTAAAATGCCCCCCCTTTTGAAGCGGCGGGCCGAGCTGGGTGCAGCAGGGCTCGCCAGGTTTTACAAATATCCCCCCTGGAGACCATTAATGGCTATTGAACGTACCCTTTCTATTATCAAACCCGATGCAGTGGCAAAGAATGTAATCGGCCAAATCTACAGCCGTTTTGAAAATGCGGGTTTGAAAATCGTCGCAGCAAAAATGCTGCACCTCTCCGAGGAGAAAGCGGGCGGTTTTTATGCTGAACACAAAGAACGTCCTTTCTTTGCCGACCTGGTTGGCTTCATGACATCCGGCCCGGTAGTCGTTCAGGTACTGGAAGGTGAAAATGCTGTTGCCCTGAATCGTGAATTGATGGGTGCAACCAACCCCAAGGAAGCCGATGCTGGCACTATTCGTGCAGATTTTGCGGAATCCATTGACGCCAACGCTGTCCATGGTTCTGACTCGACAACTTCCGCTGCTCGTGAAGTGGCATACTTCTTTGCAGAAGATGAAATTTGTCCCAGATAATTGATGCCCAACCCTATGCCGAAAGGCAGGATAATTGATGACAGCATTGAACACTGACATCAACCAGACAGTAGAGCCCCAGGAGGAGAAAATAAACCTGCTGGGGCTTTCTGCTGAAAAACTGGTGGAATTTTTTGCCTCTCTGGGCGAAAAACCTTTTCGTGCCACACAGGTTTTGAAGTGGATTCACCAGCTTGGTGTTGATGACTTTGAGCAGATGACAAATCTTTCAAAGGCCCTTCGTGAACGCTTGAAAATTGTGGCTGAAATCCGCGCACCAGAGGTGGTCTCCCAGCATGATTCAGCGGATGGAACACGGAAATGGCTGATTCGTGTGGCGGGTGGTAGCTGTATTGAAACAGTATTTATTCCGGAAAAAGATCGCGGCACATTGTGTGTTTCCTCGCAGGTTGGCTGCTCCCTCGACTGCAGCTTCTGCGCCACGGGGAAGCAAGGGTTTAATCGTGACCTGACCGCGGCGGAGATCATTGGCCAGGTTTGGATTGCAGCAAAATCCTTTGACTCTCTGACCGTCGGAGCTGACCGCGTAGTCAGCAATGTAGTGATGATGGGCATGGGTGAGCCTCTACTGAACTTTGATAATGTGGTGGACGCCATGTCCCTGATGCTCCACGACTGTGCCTATGGTCTTTCCAAGCGCCGGGTGACCTTGAGCACGTCGGGGGTTGTCCCCGCCATTGACCGGCTGGGTGAGGTTTCAGACGTTTCTCTGGCCATTTCGCTGCATGCGCCAAATGACGAGTTGCGCAACGAGCTGGTGCCTATCAATCGCAAATACCCCATAGCCATGCTGCTGGATTCGGCGCGTCGGTATCTGGAAAAAATGCCTGATACCCACCGTAAAATTACGGTGGAGTACACGTTGATTGACCATGTTAATGATCGTGATGAGCACGCAAAACAGTTGGCCAAACTGCTCAAGGATTTACCTTGTAAGATCAACCTGATTCCATTCAACCCGTTTGTACAGTCTGATTACAAAAAAGTTACAAACACTGCCCTGAATCGCTTTCGGGACATCCTCTACAAGGAAGGGCATATCGTCACCGTGAGAACAACCCGTGGTGATGACATCGCGGCAGCCTGTGGTCAATTGGCGGGTACAGTGAATGACAAGACACGTCGCAGCGAGCGTTACCAGAACCAGGTGGTGGAGTCGCCAGTCAGGTTTGTGGGGTAATGGATAACAATGCAATCCAGGGGTGAAGGACGCATGAAGCTCAGAACCATAGTCACAGTCATCGTGGCCGTATTTTCGATGGCAATGATACAGGGCTGCACCACATCGTCCACGACGGTGAACGGTGCACCGAGTGTGAGCCCCGATACTGAAAAGGCCTTAGAGACACGCTTGCAACTGGCCCTGGGATACATGACCCAGGGTGATCGGGAACGCGCCCGAGAGCATCTTGAGAAAGCGATGCGAATCAACAGTCGTTCACCCGAGGTGCATGACGTATGGGCCCTGTTGTATCAGCAGGAAATGGAGCTGGCTGAGGCGGAATCCCACTATAAAAAAGCTCTAAGTTACGACCCAGGCTTTACCCGTAGCCGCAACAATTACGGCATGTTCCTGCTGCGCCAAGAGCGTTATGAGGAAGCATACCAACAGTTTGTTAAAGGCTCTGAAGATCTGGCCTACCCTAAACGCGGTGAAATTTTCTATAAGGCTGGTGTCACGGCAATCAAGCTCAACAAACTAACGGAAGGGGAAGAAGCTCTGCAAAAGGCCGTCGTGCTGGCGCCGCAGATGTCCCAACCCTATCTGGAGTTGGCAGAGATCGCTTATACGCGCGCGGATTATCAACGCGCCAAGCAACTGTTGGAAAAATATAATGATGCTCGGCGGAGACCGACGCCCAGGGGTTTGTGGTTGGGAGTAAAACTGGAAAATCGACTTGGAAATCGAGATGCGGAAGCGAGTCAGGGACTGGCACTGAAAAATCTGTTTCCCGATTCTCGGGAAAACCAGGAATACCTGAACTGGCTACAAAATGACAAACAAGACTGAAGCAAAAAAGCAGACAGACACAGCCCCGGCAATGGAGGTGTCTCCGGGCGAGCAGCTCCGTAGAGCCAGAAAGGAAAAAGGCCTAGGAATTGATGATCTGGTACCCCAGTTGGGGTTGCCGGCCAGGGTTTTGAACGCCATTGAAACGGACGACTACGAGCGCCTGCCCGCGCCGGTGTATGTCAGGGGTTATGTGCGTCGTTACTGTGCATTGCTTGAACTACCGGAAGAACCGGCGCTACAAGCCGTTGAGCAGCAGTTGGCCGCCCGGGGCATCAAGGATCATTCACCCTCACTTATACTTCCGGCTGCCCCGAGAAAGAAGTTTAAATTTCGTCTGAGTTTCTTGGTGGTACCGTTGATTCTGATTTTGTTGGTGGTTGCCGCTGTATTTGTGTGGGCGATGCAGACCGATGAAACCATCAACCTTCCACAAGTGGAAAAATCTGCTGTCACCATACAACCACAACTTGAAATGAAGCAGTTGCCGAATCTCAGCAGTAACAATGTGCAAACCTATGAGGAGCCGAATCCTACGGTCCGGGCGGTGGCAGAGGAGGGTGGTGATGATGGTATTCGCAATCTTTATATCCGTGTGGTTCAGCAAAGCTGGGTTGAAGTCTTTGATGCCGAAGGTGGCATGCTGGTTGCCGATTTGAAATCTTCGGGTACCGAACTGGATGTGAATGGCCTGGCGCCGTTTACCGTAATATTGGGCTATGCCCCAGGTATAGAAATTATGTATGCCGGTGAGCCGATCACCGTTGCCACCATTGCCAACGATAATACGGCAACACTAAAGATCGGTGATGATTTGACCTCGGAGTAGTAGACAGTCCATGCATTTTGAATCCCCGATAGTCCGCAGGCAGTCCCGCCAGATCATGGTAGGCAACGTTCCTGTGGGTGGCGATGCGCCCATTTCCATACAGAGCATGACCAATACGGAAACGACCGATGTGGCCGCGACCGTCGCACAGATTTTACGCCTCGAAGCTGCAGGTGCGGATATTGTGCGCGTTTCTGTACCCAGTATGGAGGCCGCCGAAGCGTTTGGCCTGATTCGTCAGCAGGTGTCAGTGCCCCTGGTGGCAGACATTCATTTTGACTATCGAATTGCTTTGCGGGTCGCGGATCTGGGCGTTGATTGTCTGCGCATCAACCCGGGAAATATCGGCAGGGAAAAGCGTATCCAGGCCGTGGTTGATAAGGCCCGTGACCTCAATATTCCGATACGTATCGGGGTGAATGCCGGGTCACTGGAGAAAGATCTACAAAAGAAATACGGTGAGCCAACCCCGGACGCTCTGGTGGAATCCGCCATGCGACATGTGGAGATTCTCGACAGCCTGAATTTCAACAACTTTAAATTGAGTTTAAAAGCGTCGGATATTTTTATGGCCGTCGCAGCCTACCGCAAAATAGCCACCCAGATAGACAACCCGTTGCACTTGGGGATAACCGAAGCTGGGGGCTTGCGAGGTGGTACGGTAAAATCTTCCATCGGTCTCGGTTTACTGTTGATGGATGGCATTGGGGACACAATTCGCGTTTCCCTTGCCGCTGATCCCGTGGAAGAGGTTAAAGTCGGCTGGGATATGCTGAAGAGCCTCAAGCTGCGCAGCAAGGGAGTCAATTTTATCGCTTGTCCCAGTTGTTCCAGGCAGAATTTTGATGTCATTAAAACCATGAACGAGCTGGAAACCAGGTTGGAAGATATCACCACGCCGATAGATGTTGCTGTCATTGGCTGTATCGTCAATGGTCCTGGGGAAGCCAAGGAAGTGGATCTGGGCCTCACTGGTGGCACACCAAACAATCTGGTGTATATCGATGGTCAGCCCAGCCAGAAGCTGGGGCAGGAAAACCTGGTGGATGAACTCGAGCAATTGATTCGCACCAAAGCCAGCCAGAAAGCAGCACAACAAGAAAATCTGATAGCGAAGTCCTGATGAAAAAAATTCAATCCATCCGGGGGATGAATGATCTTCTGCCCGATGAGTCGCCCGTTTGGCAGTATCTGGAAAAAACCGTTTCGGAATTGTTAGCCAGGTATGGCTACCGGGAAATCCGTTTTCCCATTCTCGAACCCACTGAGTTGTTCAAACGCTCTATCGGTGAAGTAACCGATATCGTTGAAAAAGAAATGTATACCTTTGACGACCGCAACGGCGACAGCGTTACCCTGCGACCGGAGGGTACAGCAGGTTGTGTCCGCGCCTGTGAACAGCATGGGCTGACCTTCAATCAAGTACAAAGACTTTGGTATCAGGGCCCCATGTTCCGATATGAGCGCCCGCAAAAAGGTCGCCTGCGTCAGTTCCATCAAATTGGTATTGAGGTATTCGGCCTGGAAGGTCCGGATATCGACGCCGAGCAATTGGTCATGATCTGGCGGTTGTGGCAGCAGCTCGGTATTGATCAGGTGGTGACGTTGGAAGTGAATTCACTTGGCACCGTGGAATCCCGCGGTCGCTATCGGGATGCGTTGGTAGAGTTTCTGGAATCTCGCAAAGAGCTGCTCGATGAAGACAGTCAGAGGCGCTTGTATAGTAACCCCATGAGAATCCTCGATAGCAAAAATCCCGAGACTCAAAAACTGCTGGATGGTGCTCCACAGTTGGCGGATTTTCTCGAGGACGAATCGCGTCAACATTTTGAGCAGCTGCTGTGCCTACTGGATGGGGCCGGTGTTCCCTACCGGGTGAACCCGAGACTGGTCAGAGGACTGGACTATTACGGTAAGACGGTCTTCGAATGGGTAACCAATGCGCTGGGAGCTCAGGGTACAGTCTGTGCAGGTGGACGTTATGATGGTCTGGTAGAGCAGCTGGGTGGAAAACATACACCGGCGGTCGGTTTTGCCATGGGCGTTGAGCGTTTGGTATTGCTGCTTGACGCCGCTGGTGTGGTACCGGATAGTATCGCCCGGCGAGTTGACGTCTACCTGCTGGCAGCGGGTGATGTTCAGGTTCAGGCTTTGCAGCTGGGTGAAACCTTGCGAAGTCAGTGTCCGCAATTGCGCGTTCTAAACCACTGTGGTGGTGGCAGTTTCAAGAGCCAGATGAAAAAAGCAGACCGCTGTGGTGCACAGATAGCGCTGATTCTCGGCGAAGATGAAGCTGCCAGTGGCAAAGTGTCCGTGAAATTTTTGCGTGAAGATAAACCCCAACAAACAATGAGCATTACCGAGACACTGGCAATGCTGAATGAATACGATTTTGAAAAAGGTGAGGTCTAACAGTGGCAGAACATCTCAGCGAAGAGGAACAGCTGGAAAGTCTCAAACGCTGGTGGAAAGAGAACGGTCTGTCCACGGTGATTGTGGTTGTGCTCGCCGTGGGCGGGTATTTCGGTTGGGACTTATGGAAAGGTCACCGTCAGGCGCAGACGGAAGCGGCAGCCATTGTCTATCAGCAGATGATGGAAGTCTCGCAGGTACAGCCCGGACAGGCACTTGAAGCTGAGAAGCGGGAGCAGGCGGTAGCATTGGCAGAGCAGCTGAAAAGCGAGCATGCCAGTAGTCAGTATGCCCGCTACGCGGCGATGTTGCTGGCGCGCCTGGCTGTGGAAGCTGATGACCTGGAGGTTGCCAAAAGCCAGCTGCAGTGGGCGGAGAAAGGTGCAGATGATGGATTGTTACTGATTATTAAGTTGCGCCTGGCCCGACTGGAAGCCGCATCAGGTAATCTGGGCAAAGCCATTGATATGCTGAAAGGTGTTGATGCCGGGGCCATGGGTTCGGCTTACGCTGAAGCAATTGGTGATTTTCAGGTAATTAAAGGTGATAAAGCGGCTGCCTATACTGCCTATCGTGATGCCCTGCAAAAGCTTGTGCTCAATGACAACCAGACACGTACCATTATAGAGCTGAAGCTCAATCATGTGGCACCCGAGGTTGAAACAACTGATCCGGTTGATCCAGCCTCCGAGGGAGATGCCTGATGAGACATTTAACCTGGCTATTGGCAGCTTGCCTATTGATCTCAGGGTGTAGCATTTCCTCTATCAAGGATAAGCTGGGTACGCCTAAAGTTGACGATGCAGGCGAAAAGATTGCCCCTGCTGCCCTGCAGGAATTCATGCAGGAAGCCAAGTTTACAAAGCGTTGGTCCACTAATGCTGTGGGCAAATATCGCTCAGTTAATGGTGGCATTCGCCCGGCCATCTCGAATGGAATGATCTACGTGGCGGATAGTCAGGGCGAGGTGGCTGCCATTGATGCTGCTTCCGGCGAAAAACGCTGGAAAGTGGAACTGGATGTTGATCTCGGCGGTGGTGTAGGCGTGGGCAATGATCTCGTCCTCGTGGGCAGTACCCTGGGTGATGTGTTCGCCCTGGATGCCAACACTGGTGAGCAGCGTTGGCATACTTATGTGACCAGCGAAATATTGGCAGCGCCTGGTACCAATGGCATCGTCGTGGCTGTGCAATCACAGGATGGCCGTGTGGTTGGCTTGGATGCCGACGATGGCAAAAAACTCTGGGTTTTTGAAGCAGATGTTCCAGTGCTAACCCTGCGGGGCACAACATCGCCCCAGGTTGGCTACGACGCAGTTATTGTCACCTTTGCCAACGGCAAAGTGCACGCCCTGAACCCGAATTCCGGTGAGGAGATCTGGGAAAATCGGGTCGCGGTACCCCAGGGGCGTACAGAACTTGAGCGTATGGTGGACATCGATGGTCAGCCTGTGCAGTCAGGTGAAATACTCTATGTGGCCAGCTACCAGGGTCGCATTGGCGCTATCGCCCGATCCACAGGCCGCGGTATCTGGTATCAGGATGCGTCAACCACGCGCGATCTCGCCTTCGGTCTGGAACAGATTTACCTGGTTCAAAAGAATGATGCCATTGAGGCCATGCGGGCCAGCAGCGGGCAACAATTGTGGCTTAACGCTCAATTGACTTACCGCAAGCTGAGCAGCCCGGTGGTGTTCAATGGTTACGTGGTGGTCGGTGATGCAGAGGGATTCCTGCATGCGCTGTCTCAGACGGATGGCCATTTTGTCGCTCGTGCCAAAGTGGGGAGTGGTGTCACAGCACCCATGCTGGTCGATGACGAAACACTCTATATCCTGGATAACAGTGGTAAATTGTCTGCTTTCAGTATTGAGTAAATGGCTGTAGAGAATGTGGATGCCGCCCTTTGCCTGAAGGGCGGCATTTTATATTTACAGGGAAAGAAAAAACTCAGTACAACATCCCCAGAGATTGGGAAATCGGGTGTGATACCCGGAGATTTTTTGAGTACGGTGAAATGGTCCCAGTAATCGCTTTAGTTGGCCGACCCAATGTCGGCAAATCGACCTTATTTAATCGCTTGACCAAAAGTCACGATGCGCTGGTGGCAAACTATCCAGGGCTGACCCGTGACAGGAAATACGGCGAGGGTGAGTTTCAGGGTCGTCGTTACATGCTGATTGATACCGGCGGCATTACCGGTGAGGAAGAGGGTATTGATTCAGCTATGGCCATGCAGTCGATGCAGGCTATTGAAGAGGCTGACGCGGTTCTGCTGGTAGTCGACAGCCGAGATGGTCTCACGCCTGTCGACAGGCGTCTGGCGGAAGAGATGCGTAGTAACGGCCGAAAGGTATATCTGGTGGCCAATAAAATTGATGGCATAAATCCCGATGTCGCCATGGCCGAGTTCTTTGAGCTGGGTATTCCCGAAGTCTATCCCACTACAGCAACCCATGGTCGCGGCGTACGCCAGCTCATGGAAGCGGTACTGAGCCCCTTCCCAGAAGAAGAATTGGTGGAGTCTGAAGAAGAAGCAGAGCGCGGTATTAAAATTGCGGTGATTGGACGGCCCAATGTCGGTAAGTCCACGCTGGTTAACCGTTTACTGGGTGAAGAGCGGGTGGTTGTTTTTGATATGCCGGGAACGACCAGAGACAGTGTCTACATTGATTACGAGCGAGATGGAAAGAACTACACACTGATCGATACCGCTGGAATTCGGCGTCGCAAGAACATTAAGTTAGCGGTGGAGAAATTCTCCATCGTAAAAACCCTGCAGGCCATTGAAGATGCCAACGTGGTGGTGTTGCTGATTGATGCACGGGAAGGCCTGGTTGATCAGGATTTACACCTGATGGGTACAACCATTGAGTCCGGACGAGCATTGGTGCTGGCAGTGAATAAATGGGATGGGCTTGAGGCGGACAACAAAGCCTGGATCAAGACGGAGCTGGAAAGGCGCCTGCGATTTGTGGACTTCGCCGATGTCCACTTCATCTCTGCACTGCATGGCACGGGAGTAGGTCACCTATACGAGTCCATTGAAAAAGCCTTTGCCGCCGCCACCGACAAACTGGGAACCAACCGGCTGACTCGTATCCTGCAGGATGCGGTGACTGAGCATCAGCCACCTATGGTCAGGGGGCGTCGTATCAAGCTGCGCTATGCCCACGCAGGGGGGCAAAACCCTCCGGTGATTGTTATTCATGGCAACCAGACGGAAGAGGTGCCCAGTCATTACACGCGATACCTGGAAAAGCTTTTTCGCAAGGCGCTGGATCTGCATGGCACCCCGGTAAGAATTGAGTACCGCTCCAGTGAGAATCCCTATGCAGGGAAAAAGAATAAACTTACGGCACGTCAGGTCGCGAAAAAGCGGCGCTTAATGAAACACGTCAAAAAGAAATAAGTGTTTTGGCCTATCAGGCCGCGGCGAGGGTTTCATCTCTTATCAGCAACTGATAACTGGTGACAAAGTCCTTGGCAGATCCTTCCGGTCGAGAGCGAAAGTGACGGTGCCAGTATGTGCCCAGGGCACCGATATTAGCTGGATCGGGTAACGCCTGTTCAGCCCGCCGATAAATCATCCAGGCTATGGCTGTGGCATATTTGAGGTTGGTGGCCAGTTCGCCGTGAGGATCCTTGAGAAAACTGTGCTGTCCGGCTATGCCGCGGATATCGCTGGCCAGTTCGGGATGTTGTATCAGGTAATTGTCCCAGACCGTCCTGTGCATGCTTGGCGTTATGCGGTAGAGGCCCACTCGACGCCCTTCGTGCCAGCCTCCCAGGCCAGATTCATGTGCCGCCGTCCCCAAAAGTAGATTTTCCGCAGCTTGTGACCAGTCGTTCAGATAGTTCAGTGTCTCCCGAATAACGAGATGACGTAAATCCCCAGCAGTAAAAATCATGACTTGGCTCCTGTGCTCTTATTGATGCAGTCGCGTTCACATTGTCTTCATGATCTTATAATTTTTTTTTATTATTAGCATGTTATATTAAATAACTCAATTTAAAATTATAAATTATAGCTAACTTAAGTTATTTTCTGCTCCAATATTGACTATTATTTGACCAAATTTATTTGGGAATACAGGGTTCAGTGATGCAGTGGCGATCAAACTGATAAATAATGGATCCATAAGAAAAACCGGGAGCGGGTGGTTGGCCACGTTTAGCTTGTCGATAGCACTGACGTTCTGTGTCTATTTGGTGGTTGTGCTGGGTATAGGGATTCTCGCCTGGACGAAAACCCGTTCCGCTTCGGATTATTTTCTGGGTGGGCGCCGATTGTCTGCAGGTGTTGCTGCTCTCAGTGCCGGGGCTTCCGACATGAGTGGTTGGGTTTTGCTCGGGTTGCCGGGATATGCTTATTTGGCGGGCATGGAGGCAAGCTGGATTGCTCTCGGCCTCTGTATCGGTGTCGCGCTCAATTGGCTGCTGTCTGCCAAGCGCCTGCGTGTCTACAGTTATCAGCTGGATGATGCCGTCACACTTCCAGCGTATTTGCACCGTCGTTTTCAATGCCCGGTACCATGGCTTAAGCTTTCTTCAGGCCTGTTCATCCTGCTGTTCTTTTTGTTCTATGTCAGCTCCGGATTAATCGGGGCCGGGAAATTATTTGTTGCGGTTTTTGGGTTCGAATACCAACTGTCAGTATTGCTGGGGGCCGTGATTATCATTTTCTACACCCTGTTCGGGGGGTTTCTTGCGGTTTCCTGGACCGACGTATTTCAGGCAATCCTCATGACACTAGCCCTGGTGCTGGTGCCGTGGATGGCCATGGCCAATCTGGGTGGTTACAGCCAGCTTGTGGGTACGACTGAGGCAAACAATCCCGCCTTGTTGTCTATGGCCACCGACCGTGAGGGTAATCCGCTGGATGCGCTGGCCATCATCAGCCTGATGGGGTGGGGGCTGGCCTATTTTGGTCAACCGCACATCCTGGCACGTTTCAAGGCCATCCACTCGCATGTCCAATTACGTACCGCTTCGGCAATCGGTATCAGCTGGTCACTACTGGTGTATGCAATGTCCATAGCTGTTGGTATTACGGGATTGGCGCTGTTATCAGCACCACTGTCAGATGCCGAACACGTGTTTATGGCGATGGTCCAGATACTGTTTCATCCTCTGGTGGCCGGTTTTCTTCTGGCAGCCATTCTGGCCGCGATCATGAGTACCGTTGATTCCCAGTTGCTGGCGAGTTCTTCTGCGCTGGCCGAAGATCTCTATCCCATGCTCAGTGGTCATCAGTTATCCGAAAAGGGCCGCATCACTGCGGGGCGCTGGGCCGTTGCGGTGATTGCGACAGTGGCGACAGGCGTAGCAATGGACCCCGACAGCAAGGTACTTGATGTGGTGGCCTATGCCTGGGGAGGGCTCGGTGCCACATTGGGGCCTGTGACCTTGCTGAGCCTGTATTGGCCGCGCATGAATTGGCAGGGCGCTCTGGCCGGTGTTATTTCCGGAGGGGTGACGGTGGTGGTCTGGAAGCAGTTATCCGGTGGCATTTTTGAGGTCTACGAACTGGTGCCCGCATTTTTTGTATCCCTGGCGGCAATTCTTGTTACCAGCATGCTGACTCCCGCACCGGAAAAAATGGTTAAACAAGGCTTTCTTGAAATGTCGCAGATGCTCAATAAACAGGAATAATCGGCCAGACTAGCTCCAGGTTTCACCGTACTTATAGGTAAGAGGGTATTTTAATGGAAAAAAATCAGACATTCAGTGAGACATTATCCACTTTGATGGTGGCGTACGGTGGCAAATTGTTACTGGCCCTGGTTGTGCTGGGCGTTGGCTGGTGGCTTATTGGCCGAATTCTCTATTTCCTGGATCGCGCACTAATGAAAAGTGATGCGGAAAAAACCCTGCGAACGTTTTTTCACAGTTTTACCAATATTCTTTTGAAAGGGGTGCTGTTGGTCATTGTGGCTTCCATGGTGGGGGTAGAGACGGCATCGCTGATCGCCTTGCTGGGTGCGGCCGGTTTGGCAGTGGGGTTGGCATTGCAGGGTAGCCTGGCTAACTTTGCTGGCGGTGTGCTGATCCTGTTTTTCAAGCCGTTCAAAGCCGGGGATGAGATTGAAGCTCAGGGTTACCGGGGACTGGTTGAAGAGATCCAGATCTTTAACACGATCTTGAAAACACGGGATAACGAAGTGGTGGTCATTCCCAACGGGATTCTTTCTAACGGCTGCCTGAAGAACATCTTCTGTGAACCGACACGCAGGGTCGATATGACCTTTGGTATCAGTTACCAGGATGACATTCTCAAGGCCAAGCAGGTGATCAGACAGGTGCTTGAGGCCAACCCCAAAGTGCTGAAAACACCTGCCCCGGATGTTTTTGTCAGCGCCCATGCCGACAGCTCAATCAACTTGCTGGTGCGCCCCTGGTGCGTTTCCAAGGATTATTTTGAAGTCTATTTTGGGACCATGGAAGACCTGAAACTGGCCTTCGACCGCGAGGGCATCACCATTCCGTTCCCGCAGCGGGATGTCCATATCAAAGGGGGCACTCCCCAGCTCTGATAGCTGTAGAGGTTTAAACCGTGGGTATGGAGGTGGTTGTTGGCGATATTACCCGTCTCAAGGTTGAGGTTGTGGTTAATGCCGCCAATCAGCAACTCGCCGGCGGTGGTGGCGTAGATGGGGCCATTCACCGCGCGGCAGGTTATGAGCAATTGCAGCAGGCCTGCCGGAAGCTAGGGGGCTGCCCCACAGGGCAGGTTGTTGTGACGCCGGCCTTCAATCTTTCTGCCCGATATATATTTCATGCAGTAGGACCTATCTGGCGTGGAGGGGGTAGCGGAGAACAAGCCCTGTTGGCCAGTTGCTATCGCCAGGCTATGGTCTTGGCGAATGAACTCGGAGTATCCAGTATTGCTTTTCCTGCCATCAGTTGTGGTGTCTATGGTTATCCCTCGGAGTTGGCCGCTCCTGTAGCGGTGTTTGAAGTACAGAAGCAACTCGATCAGGGCTCGTCGCTGCAGCACGTCATCTTTTGTTGCTTTGATGAGGTGATAGCAGGGTATTACCGGCCTTTGCTTGCTTGATATCGATAATTTGTGTAGTTAACCAGAAGCTATTAAGACAATATCAATAATTAGTTTTTGCAATTAACCTGCTTTTACTAAGATATAAATAACAGGACGTCGAATGATGTTCCTTGATGATCAACAGACCTTGGTGTCACAAACGGAGAAACACTATGCAAAGCAGAGTTCCAAACGTCGTTTTCAAAACCCGTGTGCGCAATGAAGCATTGGGTGGGCCCAACCCCTTTGAGTGGAAGGACCTGCACACTGACGATATTTTCAAGGGCAAAAATGTCATCGTATTTTCTCTGCCCGGTGCATTCACACCCACCTGTTCTACCTCACACCTGCCTCGATATGAGGAACTGTATGATGAGTTTAAAGCGCTGGGTGTCGACGCTGTGGTCTGTGTCTCAGTGAACGATGCTTTTGTGATGTTCCAGTGGGGTAAAAGCCAGAATGCCAAGAATGTGTTCCTGTTGCCCGATGGTAATGGTGAATTTACGAGAAAAATGGGCATGCTCGTGGATAAAAATAACCTCGGCTTTGGCCAGCGGAGCTGGCGTTACTCCATGTATGTGGAAGACGGTGAGATCAAGCAGATGTTCTGCGAGCCAGGCTTCGAAGATAACTGCCAGACCGATCCCTTTGAGGTTTCCGATGCGGACACCATGTTGAATTACCTGAAAAACCGCTGAGCAGAAAAGGGAAGAGGGCAGACATCCTTCTTCCCTTTTTTATCGTTGTGATTTTCCTAACAGACACGACGATTGCCAACTCCGCAATATTTCAACGGGTACAAATCAGGTGGTGCAGACAATGAAATATCGCGACGAAAACGATTCTCTGGGCTCGGTCAGGGTCCCGGAAGCTGCCTTGTGGGGCGCACAAACCCAACGTGCCAAGGAAAACTTTCCTCACCATGGTGGTGCCATGCCATGGCTGGTCATAGAAGCATTGGCTGTTATCAAAAAAGCGGCTGCCATTGCCAATGAACAGCTTGACCAACTGGATGGTCAGCAGAAAGCGCTGATCGTTAAAGCCTGTGATGAAGTGTTGGCACGAGAGCACGATGGGCAGTTTCCCCTGTCTATCTGGCAGAGTGGCAGCGGTACACAGGGCAACATGAACATGAACGAGGTGATTGCCAATCGTGCCAACGAATTGGCAGGGGGAAGTCGTGGCAGCAAAAGCCCTGTGCACCCCAATGATCATGTGAACTGTTCCCAATCTTCGAACGACGTGTTCCCCACTGCTATGCACCTGTCGGCACTATGGGCGGTGGAGCGAATACTACTTCCATCGCTGGTGAACCTACGGGATGCTTTACAAGGTAAAGCTGTCGAGTTTGAGGGCCTCTGGAAAGTGGGTCGCACACACCTGATGGATGCAGCACCGATGACACTGGGACAGGAGTTCGGTGGTTATGTCGCCCAGATTGAGGGAGTCATCGCCCAGGTAGAACGAGCCCGAGATGGGTTGTATTCGCTGGCGATTGGAGGCACTGCGGTTGGTACCGGACTGAACACCCCAGAGGGTTGGCAGGAAGCCGTCATAGGGCAGTTAAGACAGCTCTCAGGCCTGACGGTGACATCGGGGGACAACAAATTTGCTGCTCTGTCCAGTCACGGTCCTCTGTTGACGTTAAGTTCAGCGTTGCGCCTGTTTGCCTCTGAATTACTGGTCATTGGTAACAATTTGAGAATGTTGGCCAGCGGCCCAAGAGCCGGGCTGGGAGAACTCCAGCTACCCGCCAATGAGCCGGGCAGTTCGATTATGCCGGGTAAGGTCAACCCAACCCAAATCGAGTCAATCACCATGGTCGCCGTTCAAGTGATGGGCCTCGACAGTGCCGTGAACCTGGCCTGTACCCAAGGTCATCTGCAGTTGAATGTGTTCAAGCCGCTGATCATTCACAATGTTCTGCAAGCGATTGAGTTGCTGGCGGCCAGTTCCGGACATTTTGTTCGTCACTGCCTGGATGGCTTGACCTGCCATGAGCAACAGCTGGCTAATAATGTCGAATATTCACTGATGATTGTCACGGCACTGACGCCGACACTGGGTTATGACAAGGCAGCGGAAATTGCCAAGTATGCGCAGGCAAACAATCTCACCATTCGACAAGTCCTTGAGGAGCAGAAAATTCTTAGTGGCGAAGAGTTCGACCGCTTAATCAAACAGCATGTGTTGGTGGGCTAGGGGTGACCGGATGTTATTGGCTGGCTTCTTTTCTGGCTTCGTTTTGACCAAACCAGTGATTCACTTTTTCTCTGGCCCGCACCTTAACATCCTCATCAATGTAGTTACTGATGGTTGAGACGGCTGCCAGAATGGCTGCCAAATCATCGGTATAACCGGTGCCTGGGATAAAATCCGGAATAGTGTCGGTGGGAAGAATAAAATACGCCAGCGCACTGTAAACAGCGGCTTTCGCCCAGGTGGGTGTCTCAGGTCGGTGTGAAGCGTAGTAAAGCCAAAGGCTCTTTTCTACCAGCTCTTTACCTGCTGCTTTGGCAGCATGCTTCAGCTTGATCCAGAAATCTGTTCCTGAGTAGTGGTGTTTGGCGCCGACCTTTTTTAGTGATGTGCCTGTTTTGATGTTCATGGCTACAGGATTAGTCATGTACCGGAAAGAGTCAAAACCCTTTGGCGAACAATTGCCCGCAGCCTGGTCAGGTCTACATCTGCTCCATGACCTCAATGCCCAGTAAATCCAGTCCTCTGCACATGATGTCAGCGGTCAGGTGAGCAATAGCCAAACGGCTTTCACGGGTAGCTTCAGCGACATCCTCTTTGAGGATCGGGCAGTGTTCGTAGAACGCCATAAAATGGCTGGCCAGTTCATACAGGTAGTTACATAACACATGGGGGTGTGCTTCGCGGGCCAATTGATCGAGCACCTGGCCAAACTGCAACAGCTGCATGGAGAGCAACTTTTCATGGGGTGCCGCGATGCTGATTTGGCTGTTGATGGCGGCCTGTTCCAGTCCGGCACGACGGAAAATACTGCGTATTCGGGTATAGGCATACTGCAGGTAGGGGGCGGTATTGCCCTCAAAGCTCAGCATCGCATCCCAGTCAAAAATATAATCATTGGTGCGGGTTTTGCTGAGATCAGCATATTTCACTGCACCGATGCCGACTTTGCGGCCAATTGGCGCGATTTCCACGTCGGACAGCTGCGGATTCTTTTCTTTCACCAGCTTGCACGCCCGCTCCACGGCTTCCTGTAACAGGTCGGTGAGCTTTACCGTGCCGCCGCTGCGGGTTTTAAACGGTTTGCCGTCCTTGCCCATCATGGTGCCAAAAGGGTGGTGTTCCAGCGATACCTCATCAGCGACGAAGCCGGCTTTTTTGGCCAGTGTGAAGACCTGCTTCATGTGCAGGGATTGCCGGGCATCAATAAAGTAGAGGATACGATCGGCGTGCAATTGACGACTGCGAAAGCGCAGGGCGGCCAGGTCCGTCGTGGCATAGAGGTAGCCGCCACCAGACTTCTGAATAATCACTGGGCTGGGGTTGCCTTTTTTATCCGCCAGCTCTTCCAGAAAAACCACTTGGGCTCCCTGGTCTTCTACCGCCAGTTGTAGTCTCTGCAAATCGGCGACAACATTGGCCAGGTCGTCGTTATAGGCGCTTTCCGGGCGAATATCCGTATGCTTCAGGGTGACATTCAGGCACTCGTAAACAGCTTCGCTGTGGGCCACAGAAATATCGATAAACTGCTGCCATAACGCACGGCAGTGCTCGTCTCCCGACTGTAGTTTCACCACGTAGTTACGAGCTTTTTCCGCGAAGGCCGGGTCGTCGTCAAAGTGTTTTTTGGCCTGCTGATAAAATACTTCCAGGTCACCCAGTGCCAGTTCGGGCCTTTCACCTTCACCGAGGTGCTCCTCAAGCTCAGCGATCAGCATGCCAAACTGTGTACCCCAATCGCCCATGTGGTTCTGGCGGATTACCTGGTGGCCAAGAAACTCCAGTGTGCGGGCCACAGCATCACCGATGATGGTGCTACGCAGGTGCCCCACATGCATTTCCTTGGCGAGGTTGGGGGAAGAGTAATCGACGACAATGGTCTGGGCTGGTGGAATTTCTACCCCCAAGTATTGATCGTTACGCAGCTGTTGAAGCTGTGCCGATACAAATTCATTGGAGAGGTGGATGTTGATAAATCCCGGGCCCGCGATTTCCACGTTACCGGCAATCCCTGACAGGTCGAGGTGTTCAATAATCTGTGAGGCCAGTTCTCGGGGATTGGATTTAAGCTGCTTGGCCGCCGCCATGGCGCCGTTGGCCTGAAAGTCACCGAATTCAGGGCGTGTGCTGACAGTGATGTTAGCGGGGCAGGTGCTCGGAATTCCGGCTGCAGACATAGCAGCCAGGACCCGTTGTTCAAGCAGGGCTTTGATAGTCATAAGCAGAACAGACGTGATATCGAAAGGGAAAGCGCGATTGTAGTCTCCCAAACGTAAAATGCCAGTGCAGTTGCTATTATTGATGCAACAGGGCGCCGCCAGTATAGTCAGTTGATTGGCATTCCCGGCATTTCAGTTGTGGGAAACTGCCGCCAGGATCAGGGGTAATGGATGAATGAGCCACTTTTGCAAGAAGGGTTGAGCCTGTTGCTCTACGGGATGGGAACAGTCATTGTTTTTTTGACCTTGCTGGTTGCTGTCACGGTCTTAATGTCGACGCTGATCAAACACTTTTCTCCAACCGTTGACGAGCCACAGGCTTTAACACAACAGAATGTCAGCGCAGTGGATGAACGGGTGCTGGCCATCATTCAGCAGGCCATTAATCAGCATCGTCGACACTGACACCATGTCAACATCTGAAAAACAGTATTACTGAGGGCCGGTGTTCATGTCAGAGCAATCGAAGCCGTTGGGCATCACAGAACTGGTATTAAGGGATGCACATCAGTCGTTATTTGCTACGCGTCTGCGTATTGACGATATGCTGCCTATTGCTGAAAAGCTTGATCGAGTTGGCTTCTGGTCACTGGAGACCTGGGGTGGGGCTACCTTTGATGCCTGTATACGCTACTTGGGGGAAGATCCCTGGGATCGACTTCGAGAGCTGAAACGGGCGATGCCCAATACCCCTCAACAGATGCTACTTCGTGGTCAGAATATTCTTGGTTATCGCCATTATGCTGATGATGTGGTGGAAAAATTTGTTGAGAGGGCAGCGTTCAACGGAATAGATGTGTTCCGTGTGTTTGATGCCATGAACGACTTGCGCAACCTGACAACCGCTGTCGGTGCTGTGAAGCAACAGGGCAAACACGCCCAGGGGACTATTTCCTACACGGTCAGTCCGGTGCATACACTAGATCACTGGGTCGATATGGGGCGGGCGATTGAAGATATGGGTGCAGATTCTATCTGTATCAAGGATATGGCCGGCTTGTTGAAGCCCTATGTGGGGCTTCAGTTGGTCACCCGACTCAAGCAAAGTTGCGATATCCCTATCCACCTGCACTGTCATGCCACCACCGGCCTGTCCACGGCGACCATTGTTAAATGCGTGGAAGCTGGGGTAGATAATGTCGACACAGCCATTTCCTCGATGTCGATGACCTATGGGCATTCACCCACAGAATCTATTGTTGAAATTTTTAACGGCACCATGAGGCAGACGGGCATCGATATTCGGGAGCTGGAAGAAATCGCAGCTTATTTCAGGCAGGTGCGAAAGAAATATGCGTCTTTTGAAGGATCCCTGCGTGGGGTGGATTCACGCATCCTGCTGGCCCAGGTACCTGGCGGCATGCTCACCAATATGGAGAGCCAGCTGCGCGAACAGGGTGCAGAGGATCGATTTGATGAGGTTTTACAGGAAATCCCCCGTGTCAGGGAGGACTTGGGATATATCCCACTGGTAACGCCTACGTCGCAGATTGTCGGCAGTCAGGCAGTGATTAACGTCCTCAGTGGTGAACGTTACAAAACCATATCCAAGGAAACCTGTGGTGTATTGCGGGGTGAATACGGGGCCACGCCAGCAGCCGTGAATGTGGAGTTACAGGCACGCGTTCTGGATGGCGATGACCCGATCACCTGCCGCCCGGCAGATCTGCTATCTCCAGAGCTAGACAATCTGACCAGTGAGTTACTAGTTGCAGTAGAAGAGAGCAACACAGAGATTGTTGAGGGTGAACGCCGGGTGGAAGATGTGCTGATCTATGCCCTGTTTCCCCAGGCAGGCCTGCGGTTTTTACAAAACAGGGGGGATCCCGAAGCCTTTGAACTAGAGCTGACCGAAGCTACCGGAAAGCAAAAAGCCTGTGAGGGCGAAGCCACCTATACCGTCACTCTGGAAGGTGTGAGTTATACCGTGGTTGTTGCTGAGGGTGGCGATATATCGGGCATTGTACCTGTCGGCCATGCTGGCGATATGTCTGGTGGTGGACAGACCGCCGATCTGGTCAAGGCTCCATTGGCTGGTGCCATCATTCGGGTACTGGTTTCTCCGGGGCAGCAGGTTGCGAGCGGGGAAGCATTACTGGTGCTGGAAGCAATGAAAATGGAGACTACGGTCAGTGCCACCCGGGATGGCGTGGTTGCCGAAGTGTTGGTAAAAGCTGGTGACTCCGTGGCTGTCGGTGACTGTCTTGTTACCCTCGCGTGAATGGTGTTGCGTGTTAAGCGTTGTTGAGTTGCAACCTCTGGTTTCCGGGAAACATTGAGATGGAACGATTAAACAACTTGTGGCTGGATTCTGGGGTTGGCCAACTGTCCCCGGGGCAGGGCATCATGATACTGGTGGGGCTGTTATTGCTTTACTTGGCCATTCGGCGGGGGTTTGAGCCACTGTTACTGGTGCCAATCGGTTTTGGTACAGTGCTGGTCAATATTCCCGGAGCGGGCTTTGATACAGCACCTGTTTATGATGCCCTCGGGCATATGCAACAACCCGGTGGATTGTTGTACTACATCTACGAAGCGGGTATTGCCACCGGTATTTTTCCATTACTGATTTTCATGGGCGTGGGGGCGATGACGGACTTCGGTCCCATGTTGGCTAACCCAAAAACGTTGTTTTTGGGGGCGGCAGCCCAGGTTGGTATTTTTGCCACGGTATTGGGTGCCATCGGCCTCAGTCACTTTGGGGTTCTCGAGTTTAGCCTGAGGGATGCGGCATCCATCGGCATTATCGGCGGGGCGGACGGACCGACGGCCATTTACGTAACGAGCCTGTTATCGCCAGATTTATTGGGAGCCATCGCTGTGGCGGCCTATTCCTACATGGCGCTGGTACCCATCATTCAACCGCCCATTATGAAACTGCTCACTACGAAAAAAGAACGCGCCATCCGCATGGAGCAGCTCCGTCCCGTTTCCCAGCGTGAAAAAATCATTTTTCCGCTGATCCTACTGATCCTGGTAGCCCTGCTGCTACCCAGCGCCGCGCCGCTGTTGGGTATGTTCTGTCTGGGGAACCTGATGCGGGAGTGTGGTGTGGTGGCACGCCTCAGTGATACTGCCCAGAATGCCCTGATCAACACGGTGACGATCTTTCTGGGGTTGGGGGTAGGCTCGAAGATGAGTGCTGAAAAATTCCTCAATGCGGAAACCCTGGGGATTCTGCTGTTGGGAATTGTTGCTTTTGCCATTGGTACGGCAGCGGGTGTGCTTATGGCCAAGGTGATGAATCTGTTGAGCAAACATCCCATCAACCCCCTGATCGGTTCAGCAGGTGTGTCAGCCGTACCCATGGCTGCGCGGGTTTCCAATAAAATGGGATTGCAATCAGATCCGCACAATTACCTGATGATGCATGCCATGGGTCCTAATGTGGCAGGGGTGATCGGCTCTGCAGTAGCCGCCGGTGTTATGATCACGCTAGTAGGCGGTTAAGGTTGTACAAAAGAGGTAACGATGAGCGTTAAGCAAACGATTGAAGACAAAATACAGCGGGCACTTAGCCCGGATCATCTTGAGGTGATCAATGAGAGCCATATGCATTCCGTGCCACCCAATTCCGAGACCCATTTCAAGCTGGTGATTGTCACCAGTGCTTTTGAGGGACAGAGACAAGTGCAGCGTCACCAACAGGTCTATCGCCTGCTGGGTGATGAGTTGGACGCGGGGGTTCACGCTCTGGCATTGCATACTTACTTACCTGGGGAATGGGCTGCACGTGCCCAGGCGCCTGATTCACCCCAGTGCCTGGGGGGTGGCAAGTCAGGCTGATATGCCTTTTCCCTGACAAGCTGATCAGGCGAAAATTCTTGTGTAAAGTAGTGAGCAATAATCAATACAACAATCTGAGGAAAACCATGAAATTTGTCAAAACACTCATGATAACTGCGGCAATTGCCGTATCTCCGCTGCTGATGGCCGGTGAAACTCCCGCGCCTGAGGCTGCCAAGGCTTATATTATTTCACCAGCCGACGGGGCAACGGTCACCAGTCCGGTTACCGTGCAATTTGGTCTCAGTGGCATTGGTGTGGCACCAGCGGGCGTTGAAAAAGCTAAAACCGGTCACCACCACCTATTGATTGATGTGGCAGAGCTGCCGGCAATGGATAGCCCGATACCGGCCGATGATCATCACAAGCATTTTGGGGGTGGGCAGACCGAGGTGACTATTGAGTTGGCTCCGGGTAAACATACACTGCAGCTGCTTCTTGGAGACCATCACCATATCCCCCACAACCCCCCAGTGTTGTCGGAACTGGTGACAATCACTGTCAATTGATCTAGCTCAATTGGGTGGCCTCATTTACTTAATCCAGATCAAGTTCGGTAAGTACCCAAGCTGATTTACTACTCCCATGTTTTAGGTGTTACCCCACGGGAGAAAGTAAATGAAAAAGCAAAAAGCATTATCACTGGCCATTAATACAGTTTTGGCGGGCTCTTTGTTGATGGGAGCAACAGCGGCCATGGCTTATGAGCCGGGCGATTTTATTGTGCGTGCTGGTGCAGCTAACGTTGATCCAAATGATGATAGCGATGCTCTCAAGCTTGACGGTGCAACATTACCTGGCACAGAGGTTGAAGTTGATGATGATACTCAGCTGGGTATTACCTTCACTTATATGCTTACCGATCATTTGGGTCTTGGCCTCTTGGCGGCTACCCCCTTTGAGCACGACATCAAAGCTGACCTCACAGGCATAGGTGCCGGCAAAGTGGATGCGGGCTCAACTAAGCACCTGCCACCAACATTGACCCTGCAGTACTTCCCGATGGCGTCTGATTCTAAATTCCAGCCCTACATCGGTGCCGGTATCAACTACACCAATTTCTTTGATGAAGAAGTGGATAGTGAACTCGAAACTCTTTTGGGCCACGGAAGCATGGAATTGGATGCTTCCTGGGGGTTAGCTTTCCAAGCAGGTATGGATTATATGATTAATGAACATTGGTTGATTAACGCCAGTGTTTGGTATCTTGATATCGATACTGATGCCAAAATCGATACTGCTGCTGGTGTAGTTAAGACCGAGGTGGATATCGATCCTTGGGTTTATATGATTGGTGTTGGTTACAAATTTTAAGTCAGTCTTGTAGACAAAAAAAGCCGGGCAGATGCCCGGCTTTTTTGTTGAAGTATTCAGTTGGCAAGCTGCCTCAGTTTTTCCAGATCAAGTACTTCAATTTCTTTCTTGTCCACCAGTAGCATGTCCTGTTTCTGGAAACGGCCAAACACCCGGCTAACCGTTTCGACGGTCAGGCCAAGGTAGTTACCGATGTCCGCTCGCGACATAGGGAGACGGAAGCGTGTAGGGGATAGCTTGCGACGCAGATTGCGGTTGGAAATACTAATCAACAGCGTTGCCACCCGCTCTTCGGCGCTGTTTTTGCTGAGCAGGGTGATCAGGTGCTGGTCGTTGGTGATTTCCATGCTCATTAGTTGGAAAAAATGTCGTTGCAGGGTAGGAATGGCGATACTCAACTCTTGCAGCCGATTAAAGGGAATCTCACAGACAGATGATGTTTCCATGGCGGTGGCAGAGTTGGTATAGCGATTTTGACCGATGCCGTCCATACCGAAAATTTCACCAGGAAGATGGAAGCCGGTGACTTGTTCAACACCATCATTGCTAACGGTATAGCTTTTGATAGAGCCGCTGCGCACTGCATAAACAGAGCGGAACTCTTCGCCAGCCCTGTATATGTGATTTTCGCGTTGAAGTGGACGGCCGCGCTGAACAATTTCATCGAGGCGCTCTACTTCCTTTGCTTGAAGGGCTAATGGCAAACAGAGAGCATTCATGCGGCAATCGCCACAATTTACTTCACTATTGTGTGGGCACTTTGCATCCATGGAAATGATCACGTGTGGTATTAGCCAGGGATTATATAGCTGATTACCCTATAGGTCATCTGGATGAAAGTTTGAGGGGTTGTCTCAGAGGCTCTGTAGTTCCTGGCAGAATTGTGTCAGATGGTTCAGGCCGTTTTCCGCCAGTATCAGGGCATTTTTATGCCGGTTTAACCAAGCCAGTTTCTCCGCTTTTGCTATTACCTCGTGGATGTTTTCAGAAATCCTGGCTGTAGCCGTGATGGATTGTTCGGGCAGACAGTGATAGCAAAGGAGCTGGTCAACCAGTTTCCAAGCTAGGGTCTTTTCATGGCCTTCAGCGTAGGAGGCGCTGAAACTGATGGGGAGCTGATTGTTGCGAATGGCATCGCGGTATTGGTGTGATGACAAGTGGTTCTGATAATAACCACTACCCAGTTTTCCTAAAGCATCAACCCCGACACCCAGCCAGTCGCCCAATTGACGTTGGCATAAACCCCAAGGTGTATATTGCAGGTCTGATTGTTTCTTAAGCGATAACAGCATGTGATCAGCAGGAACAAAAAAACGGTCCCCCAATAGGTGATATCCCTGAACACTGAAATGATCTGCAAGTGATGCCAGTGTTACAGAACCGTCCATCTCATCGAGGCCCTGTATTTCAATCATGCGTGGAAGATGGGTTATCAGCGTATCGAGCCAGCAGATGAGGGTATCCGGGTCAGTATTTGCGATATCGATTCGGTAACGACACTCCTGGAAATCATATTCATCGATGAGTGACAGAATCTGTGAGATTTTCTGCTTTTTGGGTGGCAGGGATGTATTCAGGGAAAAGGTCAGATGGTTGAAACGCAGACCCTTCATCAAGGCAAGATTGCCCGGAGTAATATCGCTTGGCTGGCACTCAAACCCATATTCTTCTGAGCCGCCTGGCTCTCTGGAAAAAAGCTGGTGAGTATAAAAAGCCAGTTCGGCTAGTTCGCCAGCTTTCATGGTCAACAGCGGTTTGCCGCGAAACCATATTTTTGTCAGACGTCGATGCTGGAAATGTTTTGCGTAAAAACCAATCTCACGAGTGAGCAAGTCGACATAGTCAGGATAGGGCTCATTGGGGAAAAATAGATTCAGGGCAATAGGGCTGGCAAAGGGGTGGTCATCAAACAACTTTCCTTGGGCGCAGGTAAGCAATGGCTTAAATACCTCTGCTTCCATTGGCGAGTGAGCGTGGAAGGCGCCAGTTGAGTTTTCATTGCTGTACATGTTCCCTTGCCCGTGATGTTTCTGCGGGGATTGGGTAACACTAACCCCAGCTCGCGGATTGACAGTTGATATGCGTCAAACCGGTGTGGAATTTCAGCCCTGGCTAATTCGGCAGGTGCCAGTTTTTTATACAAGCCTGTCTTCAGGGAAATAGGCAAAGCGTCATTAATTGGATGAAAATGGAAGCGTTGCTCCTTTCCATAATTGCTTAAGACGAACATCGCGACCACAGCCATTCCTGTAGTAGTGGTATTTCAGCGGGTTCTTCATGTAGTAATCCTGATGGTAACTTTCCGCAGGGAAAAACGTTTTCACGGGTAGTATTCGGGTAACGATGTCCTTGTTGAACAGGTAGCTATCGGTCAGTGCCTGTTTGGATGCTCTTGCGGCCTTTTCTTGCGCTTCGTTGAGATAAAAGATAGCGCTTAAATACTGGCTGCCGCGGTCACAGAACTGACCTTTGCTATTCAGCGGATCAATATTCGTCCAGAAGGTTACCAATAACTGCTGGTAAGTGATCATTTCTGGATCGTAAGTGACTTCTACTGCTTCAAAATGGCCGCTTTGACCGGAGGATACTTCACGGTAGGTGGGGTTTTCCTTGCTGCCACCGGTATATCCGGAGACCGTGGTAATGACACCCTCCAGCTTGTCAAAAGGCGGCTCCATGCACCAGAAACAACCACCGGCAAAGATGGCTTTTTCGGTGGCTGAAAAGGCCAGAGAAGAGTGGACGATAATAGCTAATATGAGTACGGCACGAACGCGCATAATTCCTAACCATGGATGTTGATGATCTGTAAGTCTGTTTGACCCGAATCGAGGAACAGGGTTCAACGGCTTCGCTGGGTGCTAAAGGCATTTGACCACTTACGGGTTAACCGTTTTGCCGCTATGATCGCGATATCGTTCAGGGTGCTGGTATGTCGTACATCAGTTTGTTGCAGGCGTTCTCCGAGGATATTTTCCCGAAGGATTACCGCCAGGCCTGTGATTTATGGCAAGAAGCCCTCCACAGACTATCCGCCACTCACCACCAGAATGATTTCACCCTGGACCATGTTCAGGAGCTGCGATGCCAAACGGCTTGGGTTGGCCCTGACGCTGCTCCCAAAGTTCTGGTGCTGATCAGTGGTACACATGGTGTGGAGGGGTATGCGGGCAGTGCGGTGGAGCTGGATTGTCTTCGCCAGCTGGATACCGGTCTGTTGCATTTGCCCCCCGATACGGCTCTGCTACTGATTCATGCACTTAATCCCTGGGGTTACGCCAATTACCGCCGCTGTGACGACCAGGGTATTGACGTTAACAGAAACTTTATCGATTTCACCCAACCTCTACCCGAGAACCCTGGGTACCTGGAGCTTCAACCCTTGTTGGGGATTGTTGATAGCGCAGTACGGGAACGTGCTATCCACAGCTTTCGTAATAGAGTGGGGCAGCGGGAGTATGAAATTGCCTATAGTGGCGGTCAGTACGCCGACCCCGATGGACCGTTTTATGGTGGTTCAGGCCCCAGCTTCAGTCGCGAAGTGATTGAGGGTTTGATCAATGGGTTCAGACTGTCAGAAAGGCAGTTGGCGGTCATTGACGTTCATACGGGTCTGGGACCTTATGGATACGGTGAGGTGATCTGTGATCATCCCGCGGATAGCGGTTCCGTTCGCACCGCCAGGCAATGGTTTGGTCCGGGTTGTGGGCTACCGGATCGGGGAACATCCTGCTCGGTCCCCAAGCTCGGTTTGTTGGATTACGGATGGCATAAGGTGATGGGGAGCGAGAGCTGTTTTGTAACACTGGAATTTGGCACCTTGGGCACAGATTCACTATTTGCCGTGTTACATGATGAGGCTTGTGCCTGGCGCGGAGGAGTTCCAGATGCCTTGTCCAAAGATGAAGCCGGGGCGCGAATGGAGGCTCATTTTAATCCTCAGGATATTGGCTGGCGTGAGGCTGTGATTTTCAGAGCACGACAGGTCATACAGCAGGCCTTGCAGGGTCTTTCGGGAAACTCGGGAGCAGCGAAATGAATTCAGATGTAAAGTTCCGGCCTGCAGCAGGGTCGGATCTGGCTGCCTTGTTGCGTCTGGAAAAAATCTGCTTTACCAGCGATCGACTCAGTCGACGCAGCTTTCGGCACTGGATTCAGGTGGATCACTGCGCGTTCATCGTGGCGGAAGCCGATTCCCAGCTGGTGGGGTACAGCCTGATCATTTTCTTTCGAGGTACAGCGCTGGCCCGGCTGTATTCCATCGCCATTGACCCGTCGTTCAGGAGCTTTGGCATTGGCAGAAAACTGATGGAGGAGGGCGAAAAGCTGAGCAAAGCAGCAGGCAGAGTATTTTTGCGACTGGAAGTGAATGTCGACAATGCTGCGGCCATCGCTCTTTATAATTCCCTGGGTTATCAGCCCTTTGGTATTTACCGCAACTATTACGAGGACAGCCATGATGCGCTTCGCATGCAGAAGTGCATACGCACGGTGCCGCCCGTAGCAGAAAACCGGGCGATACCCTGGATACCCCAGACAACCAATTTTACCTGTGGCCCTGCAGCATTGATGATGGCCATGCGAGGCCTGTCCAAATCCTATAGCCCGAATCAGCATGAGGAGTTACAGATCTGGCGTGAAGCAACCACGATATTTATGACGTCCGGGCATGGAGGCTGTCATCCGGTGGGCCTTGCTCTGGCAGCCAAGCAGCGGGGTTACGGTGTAAAGGTGTGGCTCAATCGTGATACCACACTGTTTGTGGACAGTGTCCGGGATGAAAACAAAAAGCGGGTGATTGAACTGGTACACCAAGAGTTTGTGTCCCAGGCAAAAAAGCAGTCCATCAAGATCCGCTACCGGGATTTCCGCCATACTGACCTGATCAATGAATTCAGGAAGGGCAATATCCCAATTATCCTCATCAGCACCTACCGCATGGACGGGCGCAAGGCCCCACACTGGGTGACCATGAGTGGTTTTGATGAAGATTGTATCTATGTCCATGACCCCGATCCAAACCCGGACGAGCAGAGTGCCAGTGGCATTGATAATCAGCACCTGCCAATTGCCAATGAAGATTTTTTGAAAATGTCACGATTTGGGCGAAACCCGATTCGAACAGCGTTGATACTCAATAAACCCTAAAAGCCCTCCGTCTCGCGATAATCTCCTGCCGAAACCAGCATTAGGTGCTAAAAATAAGGGTGTATTCTGTGGGGACTTTGCCATTGCCGCCTCTTAGTCTCGTGGTGAAAAAGTGGTTATTGTCCTGTCACCCCAGGTGATAGGACTATCATCCCGATTCCGAATCAGCGATATTGGGAATCATTCACAGCCAAGAGTGCTCTGCTAAGCTGAAAGGCATAATCATTAACCAGGTTAAAAGGTGGTAGGCAATGGATAGTAGCCCCCATTCAAAATTGTTTACAAAAGTGGCCAGCTTGGAGCCTATCAGTGCTGCAGCTCTACTCGGTGGTCAGCCTCAGCACACGATCCATCAGGTATTAACAGAACTTCCATCCGAAAAAGCATTGCTGATTGCTTCTCATTTACCGGGTACGGCTTCCCAGAGCATTGCAGAAACCTCTGAACTCGTTAGCGGTATCAAAGGCACGGTTGAAACCCTGATGTCAGCCCCGATCGGGGTTTTACCCCAGACGACTACTGTGGCCGGCGCACTAGACTACATCGTTCATCTTCAGGAAGTCTCGAGCATCACCTATATCTACGTGGTAGATGACAGTTCTCACCTGATGGGTGTGGTTGCGATGCGTGATCTGTTACTGGCCAGCCCAGCGCAAACCCTAGGCGAGATCATGACGGAAAACCCCTTTGCATTCTCTGCCGATACGGATATGTCGCAGGCTGTCAACGAGGCCTTGAAACGCCATTATCGGCTCTACCCGGTGGTTGGCGACAATAATCGCCTGATTGGCCTGGTTTTCAGCTGGAAACTGTTTGAATACATAGCGACAGAGATCAGTGCCCAGTCGGGATCCATGGTGGGCTTGGATAAGGAAGAACGGGTGACCACGAATATTCTAGAGGCTTTCCGGATGCGACATCCCTGGCTTCAAGTAAACCTGATCACGGCATTTGCCGCTGCATTTGTGGTAGGCATGTTTGAGGATACTATCGCTCGTATCGTCGCACTGGCAGTGTTCCTGCCGGTATTAGCCGGGCAGAGTGGTAACACCGGTTGTCAGGCGCTTGCCATTACTCTGAGGGGGATTACCCTAGGAGAGTTAGGCGGCTATCCGGTAAGCAAGCTGCTGCGCAAGGAAATTGTGTTAGGTGCGATGAATGGTCTGTTTGTCGGTGTGGTGGCAGCTATTGCTATGTGGCTTTATGCAGGCGTCAGCGGTGCAGAACAGCCGATGATGCTGGCACTTGTCATTCTCATTGCCATGATAGGCGCCTGTACGGGGAGCGGTATTTTCGGGGTGCTAGTGCCCCTTACTTTACGGCGCTTTGGTGCGGATCCAGCGATGGCCAGCAGTATTTTTCTCACCACATTTACCGATATTCTGGGCATGGGGTTAATGTTGTTTCTGGCCACTGCACTTTTATTATAAAGACTGCCGCCGATATGCATCGGCCGCATATGGGGGGGGGTTGGGTACCCTTTGTAACATTTGAGTCGAACAAAGGTCCCAAATCCAGGAAATTGAGTAAATAGGCTCATTTCTCGTTTGAGTATGCTGGTGGTTATGTATTACTGTTGCTCCTCTTCACCATGCGATAAAAATACTGCTATGAATGATGTAAAACTGAAAGACTACGATACCAAATTAGAAGAAACGAATGCTGTGCCTTGGGAAGAATGGTTCGCCGAAATGGCGGCTTTCCGTGAGGAACACAACAACTGCCTGGTTCCCCATGGTTACAAGACTTCAAACGGCCACTCTCTCTGGCATTGGGTGGAAAAAGTTCGCCGGGATTATGCAGAAGGGAAAGTTTCCGAGGAACAATTCCAGCGTCTGGATAAGCTGCATTTTATCTGGGATATGGAGGACCTGCGTTGGGAAACTGGGTTCTCTGAATTGCAGAATTTTCATGACGAGCACGGTCATTGCATCGTTCCAAAGGGCTATCGAGGTAAAGATAAAAAGTTCCCTTTATGGCTTTGGGTTGCAACGCAGCGTGATTACGATGGTGTATACCCACGCGATAAGTTTCACCGCCTGGATGCTATCAACTTTGTATGGAACATTCGTGAGTATGAGTGGGAAAGGGCTTTTGGCCAACTCGAAGCCTACAAAGCCGAAAATGGCGATTGCCTGGTTCCGGAAAAGTATATGGTTGATGGTGATCTGGACTTGGGTGCCTGGGTCGTCAAACAGCGTGCTGACCTGCATTTCAATTTTCTCTCGCAGGATAAAATGCAACGCCTGAATGATATAGGCTTCTCCTGGGCTGCAACTGAAGGTAGTCCCCTGATAGTCATGATGCCTAACGATAATACCGAAAGCCCGAAATCGTCACTGTAAAACAGCTTATTAGCTTTGGCTTCAACCCAAACAAAAAACACCGCGTTTATCGCGGTGTTTTTTTGTTTGGGTGCACACCAGCCTGAAGGCGGGTTGCCGGGCGGCTAAGGCCTAGTCAATCACTTTCCAAAAGGTGTCAGCCCAGATAGCCTTGGCCTTCATGGTTTTAAAGCTGCCCATGTGGTAACCCACGAACAGGGTGCCGTCTTCGTGGACATTGTAGACACGGGCTTCCACACTTTCTTGCTCTTCACATGCCTTCAGCATGATCCAGTCTCCACGTTCTACATGTGGTCTATCCATTGTTCAAACCTCTTTTTCATCGTCGGCAGTTTCACTGCCTGTCGTTATTTATACTCAAAAAAAAACCCCTGCATGACAAGGGTTTTTAAAATATGGCGGAGGGGCAGGGATTCGAACCCTGGGAGCCTCTCGACTCGTCGGTTTTCAAGACCGGTGCTTTCGACCACTCAGCCATCCCTCCGTTAGGATGGGCGCAGATGTTACCTTGCTCAGTTTTTCTGTCAACTATTAAGGACTCTTTTTTAACAAAAAAGTAAGAAAAATGGTCCAGTTGATCAGTTTTCAACCAACTCTAGATCAAATCGGTTGTTATTCGATCAATGTTAACTTCGGTAGATCAATTGAATGCAGATGACCAATCGTTAACGATCTAAGCTAAGCAGGCAGGAGAATAGGGATTCATGATTATTGTCAGTGCCTGTGATGAAATCTCTGTGATAGGATTTGATCTTCGAAAAACACTATTTGAGTGACACTATGTACAACATTCCGCAAGTGAATCTGCGCGGCAAAGTTTCTGATATTGAGTGGCAAACACGCATCTCTCTAGCTGCTGCATACCGACTGGTTGTTCTACACGGCTGGGATGATCTTATCTATACACATATTTCGGCCCGCATCCCCGGCACTGAAGAGCTTTTAATCAACCCATTTGGGCTGCGATTCGATGAGGTAACTGCATCCAATCTGGTCAAAATTGATATTGAAGGCAACAAGATCGATGCAGACTTTCCGTACGACATTAACCCGGCGGGATTTACGATTCACAGTGCAGTTCACCTAGCACGTCACGAAGATCAGTGTGCCTTCCACCTCCACCACCCCGACCTTATTGCAGTTGCTACCCGCAAAGAGGGACTTCTGCCCTTGAGTCAGTACTCCGCGTTCGCCCTCGCAAGTATCGCTTACCAGGAGTACGAGGGGTTGGCTGTTAATCCTGACGAGATAA
>JALRJN010000089.1 GCA_023261185.1 Porticoccus sp. | reverse complement strand
CACCAAACAACATACGGGCGTTCTCCTTGAAGAACAGCGGGTTTTCCACGCCAGAATAACCGGTAGCCATACCGCGCTTAAGGATCACCACCTGACGAGACTTCCACACTTCCAGCACCGGCATACCGGCAATGGGGCTGCCCGGGTCTTCTGAAGCCGCCGGGTTAACCGTGTCGTTGGCACCGATCACCAGCACCACGTCGGTCTGCGGGAAATCGTCATTGATTTCATCCATTTCCAGCACGATGTCATAGGGCACATGGGCTTCAGCAAGAAGCACGTTCATGTGTCCCGGCAAACGACCCGCCACCGGGTGAATACCAAAGCGCACATTGATGCCCTTGTCGCGCAGGAACTTGGTGATATCTCCCACCGCGTTCTGGGCCTGAGCCACCGCCATGCCATAACCGGGCACGATGATCACAGAATCAGAGGCAAGCAGCTCCTCGGCCAGTTCATCCACAGAGGTTTCCTGGATTGTTTGATCTCCCAAGTCCGCAGAAGAACTGCTGCTGGTCTGGCCAAAGCCACCGAGAATCACGCTGATAAACGAGCGGTTCATGGCACGGCACATGATGTAACTGAGGATAGCACCACTACTACCCACCAGCGCGCCGGTGACAATCAGTAGATCATTGCCAAGCATGAAACCAATGGCTGCCGCGGCCCAACCGGAGTAACTGTTAAGCATCGAGACCACCACTGGCATATCGGCACCACCGATAGCCATGATCAGGTGAACCCCCAGGACCGACGCAATGGCTGTCATCAGGATCAGAGCAAATATCCCCGCCGCCTTGCTCTCAGCACCGACGAACATAATACCCAACACGATCGTCACCAGCAGCGCAGCCAGATTCATATAATGGCGTCCCGGCAGAGTCAGTGCCTTGCTGGGAATTCTGGCGTCGAGCTTACCGCAGGCAATCAGCGATCCAGTAAAGGTGACGGCGCCAATAAAGATACCCAGGTATATCTCGATCAGCTTGATCGTGTGCTCGGCACCGTGGGTAACAATCAACGGTTCGATATAACCTGAAAAACCCACCAGCACGGCGGCCAGACCCACAAAGCTGTGCAGCAGTGCCACCAGCTGGGGCATCTGCGTCATTTCCACTTTGTTGGCGAGCATCAGGCCGATGCCGCTACCAATGAGAATTGCCAAAACAATACTGACAATGCCACTGCCACCAAAGCTGGCAATGGTCACGATGATAGCGATGAAAATACCCGCCACACCGTAGTAGTTACCCTTTCGGGCGGTTTCCTGATGGCTCAGTCCGCCAAGACTGAGAATAAACAAAATGCTGGCCACAACGTAGGCCACACTAACTATTCCATAACTCATGGTGTGACCCCCTTATTTGCGGAACATTTTCAGCATGCGATGGGTGACTCGGAAGCCCCCCGCAATGTTAATAGTGGCGATGAGCACAGCCACAAAGGCCATTATGCCCACTGCAGCTCCTTCAGCCCGAGCCAGGTGCAACAGCGCCCCGATCACGATAATGCCACTGATGGCATTGGTGACACTCATCAGCGGTGTGTGCAGTGAAGCCGTGACGTTCCAGATCACCTGCCAACCGATAAAACAGGCCAGCACAAACACGGTAAAGTGGGTGAGGAAGCTTTCCGGCGCATAAGCACCAACCCCGAGCAGCGCCAACGCCGTGACAGCAAACAGTGCGATCTTGCCACCCCACTTGCGCAGCGGCGAGGGTGCGACGGCAGCCTTACCTGCCGGTGAGGGCTCTTCGGTACTGGGTTTGGGCGCAGCAACCGACACTTCAACCTTGGGTGGTGGCCAGGTAATAGACCCGTCATTCACCACGGTCAATCCGCGGATCACGGTATCTTCCATATCAACCACTGGCTGACCATCTTTCTCGGGTGTCAGGTCAGTCACCAAGTGGACCAGGTTACTGGCATAGAGGTCACTGGACACCTTAGCCATGCGGCTGGGCAGGTCGGTGTAACCGACAATGGAGACATCGTGCTTCACAGCAACCACACCGGGTTCGGTCAGCTCACAGTTGCCACCGCGCTCGGAGGCGAGGTCAACAATCACACTGCCGGGCTTCATGGATTCAACCATTTCCGCAGTAATCAGTTTAGGTGCTGGGCGGCCGGGAATCAGTGCCGTGGTGATGATGATATCCACCTCTTTGGCCTGTTCCGCAAAAAGTGCCATTTCCGCCTGGATGAACTCGTCGCTCATTTGCTTGGCGTAACCGCCACCGCCGCTGCCATCCTCGTCACCAAAATCCAGCTCCAGGAACTCGGCACCCATACTTTCCACCTGTTCTTTAACTTCCAGGCGGGTATCAAAGGCGCGCACAATAGCGCCCATACTGTTGGCGGTACCAATGGCCGCCAGACCGGCGACGCCGGCACCAATAATCATGATCTTGGCTGGGGGCACCTTGCCAGCAGCAGTGACCTGACCGGTAAAGAAACGACCGAAATGATTGGCTGCTTCAATAACTGCCCGATAGCCGGCAATGTTGGCCATAGCGCTCAGGGCATCCATTTTCTGGGCACGACTAATACGGGGCAAACTGTCGATAGCAAATGCCGTCACGCCCTTTTCAGCCAACTTGTCGAGTAATTCAGGGTTCTGGGCGGGCCAGATATAACAGGCCAGAGACGCCCCCTGTTTCATCATGTCGACTTCGTGACGACCTAACTGTGAATTATCCATGGGAGCACGTACTTTCAACACAAAGTCCGCTTGTCCCCAGAGGGAGGGAGCATCCACCGCAATGGCGGCGCCGGCGTTCACATAAGCCTCGTCGTCGTAGTGGGCAGGATCACCAGCCCCCGACTGAATCAATACCTCATAGCCCAGCTTGATGAGCTTTTGTACCGAGGCCGGTGTAGCGGCAACACGCCGCTCGTCCGGAAAAATTTCCTTCGGGATACCTATTGTTATCATCAGCATTCTCTCCAAACCTGATCTCGGGTCAGGTGCATAGTCCATAAATGTAAACACGCAAAGCGGGGTCGCCTAACTTGTGACTATCCAGCCGGAAAAACATGACTGTGCCGTAACTAAAGCACTGAATACTTTAGAAAACCAGCATATTGTCCGTTTTTAAATAGTAAAAGTGTTGCTGCTCCTACAACCGCTTTGAATGTTACGCCATACACAGGCAGCGTAAATCATTCTTTTATAGGATAGTTTTATGAGATATATAAGAAATTATGATGAGTTACGAAATCGCATAAGCCATCTTTTACAAAACATTTACAAAATCGCCCTTAAGCACTGCTTTGACGTTACTGATAAAGAGGTATGACATCCGGGCTCTGTCAAAAGTACCTCACTGAAATCCCCTCAATAACGCCCACTGCGCTAAGGGGCGGCACCTTATCATGCTCACCCACATTTACCACCCGTAGCGAGAAAAAATCAGCGGCTGAAGAGTTTTTTAAGTAGCGCTGTAGTCTGTTTGGCTGGGTCCTGCCGAATGGCCGCCTCTTCCTGAGCCAGATAATAAAAAATACCAGCCATGCCTTTTTCAATGGTGTAATCGGTAAGATCGGTTTTCAGGTCCGGCACAAATGGCAAAGTTTTGTAGTTGCCGGCAATACTGTCATAAACCTGCACGGCACCCACCTGACTGAGACTGTCGGCAATCACCGGACGCATTGCCTCACCCAGAGAACCACTCATTTTGTCACGGAAGTATTGGGTAGCGGCATCTTCCGATCCATTGTAGATATTGCGGGCATCCTCAATCGTCATCTCGCTGATGGCATCCAGAAACAGTGTCTTGGCCTTTGGCGTCGCGGCTTCGGCAGCTCGGTTAAGCCGTGTTTCCAGTTCCACCAGGCTGGCGCCCATACCAACCTTCTCCAGCAAAGCCTTGGCCTGTTGGATTTGCGCAGGCAACGGAATATGAATCTGCTCGTCTGCCAAAAACCCATCGTTGGCCCCGAGCTGTGATACCACTTTGCCGGTGCCCACCTTGAGGGCGTCCTTGAGTCCAGCGGCAATTTCCTCCACCGACAGATTATTCAGAGAGGCGGAAGAAGTCTCTGTAGAAGTGCCCGTGGCACTTTCCAGCAACTGTCGACCGCTTTCCCACCAGCTGGCGGCATTTACGGCCATGGAGAACATCAGCAATGACAGGGTAACGAAATGAATTCCAGACTTCATGGGTAGCACTCTCTGATCCTGAGAAATGAGCGCATAGCGTAGCACGGCTGTTGTATGGGGTTAATGGCAATTCGCCGCTTAAATGAGATGAGTAAACTTGATTGAAAAAAGCAGGCTAAAGATAAAAAACACCTACAATTAACTTTAAATTATAGGGTTAACTATATGTAATTATTTAACTTCTATACCGTACTGAGTTTCAACTTTCATGCGCCACTCTTTTTGATTTTCTTTACCCGCTCGGTATACCCACCCCTGAACCTCAATAAATCGCCCTTGTAGAGATTGGTACCAATTGCGATCAAAGCGATACCAATGCTCAGGATAGGTAATGGCAACCAGGCGATTATCCAGCTCAAGTCGCCAGCTCTTTTTGCCCAGCTTTATTGCGGTCACCTTGCCCTGCACCCGTTGAAATCCGCCAGTGGCAATACCTGAGGCGGACACCGGTGCAATCCTGGCGGCACTCCACAAACCAAGCCCGGCGGAACGTGCTCGCGCTTCGGCACTGGCCAGACATTCCGCCTGGGTCAGATTTGGCGGAACGGCTACATGATAGGCAAGCCCCTGCTCCAGCAACTGTTGCTCAAGACTTTCACCCCGAGTATTAAACACGTGTGCCAGCGTGCGTCCGTATCGATCTTTGGCCTGCTTGTCGACAGATATCATGACCTGTCCTGAATGGCGGACAAACTCCTCAACCAAACGGGTAGCTGCTTTTGCCAGTGGTTGATCCGGCCTGCCATCACGCCCCATTTCGGTGGCGTTGACACCGATCAGTCGCAGCTTGCGACCATCGTCAAGTTTCAGGGTATCGCCGTCGTAGACGTGATAGACGGAAACAGGCTCAAGGGGGCCAACGGGTTCACAGGTTACGCCGGCCCAAGCCGATCCAAAAAATACGAAAGGAAGTAAAGCGAAAAAACGTACAACAAAAAACGCGCTTCGGGCTTTAGCCGGAAGCGCGTTTTGGCCGCCTCGAAAGGCCAGCTGCATAAACTTATTTCTTGGCGGAACGACCAGCGAAACGCTTGTTGAAGCGGTCGATACGGCCACCAGTATCAACAACTTTCTGCTTGCCGGTGTAGAAGGGGTGGCACTGGGAGCAAACATCTACGTGGATGCTGTCACTCAGGGTGGAGCCAACTTCAATAACGTTGCCACAACTGCAAGTTGCAGACAACGTGCCATAATTCGGGTGAATTTCTGCTTTCATTTTCTCTTAGCCTCTGTATCTTGCACACCGCAACCCGATCTCTGTTCAACCCGAATCTCCTGTCTGGGATCAGTATGCACATCTGGTACACTGCAGATCTCGGTCAGGTTTTGGCTGATTGCCAATGCGTTCAGCCATTCGGGATGCCTTTCAATTATGCCGGGCACCGCATGCCGCCTTAACGGAGCGCGAATACTACCAGAAAACAGTCCCCTTTCAAGGTTTTAGCATAAAAACACTGCGATGACAGATCCCGCCATTCTCCGCATTGCCATTCCCTCTCCATTGCGGCGGCTGTTTGATTACCTCTACCCTGCCGAACTTGGCCCATTACCAGAAGCAGGCTGCCGCGTACTGGTCCCTTTTGGACGCCGCCAACTGGTTGGGATTGTCATTGGTCAGGCAAGCAGCAGTGAAGTACCAACAGATAAATTAAAGCCCATAGCGGCGTTGCTGGATTGCGAGCCCCTGCTATCTCAGAATCTTCTGGAGCTGGGATCATGGGCCGCCAGTTACTATCAGCACCCGATCGGCGATGCACTCAGTTCACTGTTACCTGTGCTGCTGCGCCGCGGAGAACCACTGCCTAGCAATGCAGAACCGGCATGGCAACTGACAACTCGCGGCAAAGGACTACCGGAATCAGCCCTGTCCAGAGCACCGCGACAGCAACAGGTGTTACAGCAACTGCAACTTCGCACTGCCAGCCGTAGTCACTTTCAGCAACTGGGCATCAGCAGCACCATATTGCGGCAGCTGGAACAGAAAGGTTTGATTGAGCAGATTGAGTTGGCACCAGAAGCCAGCGTTGATCATTCAAACTTGCTGGCGGAACCTTCCCTGCCCCTTTACCCAGAACAACAACAGGCCCTGGAACAGATTCAACTGTCGGGTTTTCACAGCTACCTGCTGGATGGCACAACCGGAAGCGGCAAAACCGAGGTTTACCTGCAACTGATTGAACAGGTGGTGCGAAAGGGTCGCCAGGCGCTGGTCATGATTCCTGAGATCAGCCTGACACCTCAGACCTTACAGCGCTTTACCTCAAGATTTAATTGTCCTGTCGCCGTAATTCATTCCGGACTCACAGACAGAGAACGGGCATTGGCCTGGGATCAGGCCAGAACCGGACGGGCAGCCATTGTCCTTGGCACCCGCTCCGCCATTTTTACGCCACTGAAAAACCCCGGCCTGTTAATCGTTGACGAGGAACATGACAGTTCTTTCAAGCAACAGGAAGGGTTTCGCTATTCGGCCCGAGATCTGGCAGTGTGGCGCGCCCAGTCAGAACAAATACCCCTCATACTGGGTTCGGCCACGCCATCCCTGGAGTCACTGTACAACTGCCAGCAACAGCGATACACCCGCCTGGTATTGTCATCCCGTGCCGGCGCGTCGCAGCAGCCTGCCTGGCAGACTGTCGATGTTCGTCAGCACCGCCTGTCCTCTGGTTTCTCCCGAGAATTGTTTGATGCCATGCAGACGCAACTGGATGACGGCAACCAGGTACTGGTCTTCCTGAACCGCCGGGGATTTGCCCCCACGCTCAGCTGCCACCAGTGCGGCTGGATTGCCAACTGTCACCGCTGCGAAGCTCGGCTCACCGTACACCGCCAGATTAACCGCCTGATCTGCCACCACTGTGAGTTTCAGCAGACTGTGCCGACGCGATGCTCCCAATGCCATAGCGTGCAGTTACAGTGTGTGGGCCAGGGCACGGAACGAAGCGAGGAAACCCTGGCAGCTCTTTTCCCGGATTTTCCGGTCATTCGGGTTGATCGGGATACTACCCGCCGCAAACAGGCCATGCAGGAAATCGTTGCAAAGATTCACAGCGGCGAGCCCTGTATTTTGGTGGGCACACAAATGCTGGCTAAGGGCCACCATTTCCCCAATGTCACGCTGGTGGCAATACTGGATGCCGACGCCGGACTGTTCAGCGCAGATTTTCGCGCCGCAGAGAAAATGGGCCAGCTAATCACCCAGGTTGCGGGACGGGCTGGGCGAGGAAAAAAGCCCGGCATGGTCATTCTGCAAAGCCAGCACTGTGAACACCCGTTGATTTCCACCTTGATCCACCAATCCTACAGCGAATTTTGCGAGATGCTGCTAACTGAACGGCGACTGGCCCAGCTGCCACCGTTTCGCTATATGGCATTGCTACGAGCCGAGGCCCGCAACATGACTGATGCTGAAAACTTCTTAGCCTATGCCCGCCAATTGGCTGAACAGCAGGTTTCACCCAACCCGGACATCAGCTACCTGGGGCCACTACCCGCACCAATGGAAAAACGCAGCGGTCGTTTTCGACAGCAATTCAGTATCACCTGCCGCGAAAGACCCAGGCTCCAGCAGTTGATGAGCTGGCTTTGCCCACAACTTGAAGCGTCCTCTCTGGGGAAAAAAGTGCGCTGGTCGGTAGATATCGACCCACAGGATATGAGCTGATAACAGCATTTAATTGGAAGCGCTGGCGGCCACTGTGAGTTAATCCTACAATGGCGCCCAGCATAGGAGTAGTGTCACACCCATGACCCGGGATTACGCCAAAAAAGCCTCACAAAAAAATCATAAACGCCCCAACGCAAGAAAAAGTCGCGCCACAAAACAGGGGGCGCCGGGATGGCTCTGGTTGCTGGCCGGCATTCTGCTGGGGGGATTGATAGTGACGCTATATCAACTCGCCAATACCGAAGATGGTGACAAACAGCCTGCACCCCAAAAAACTAAACCCCAACAGCAGGCGCACGAGGAACCGAACGGCAAGCCACGCTTCGATTTCTATACGCTGCTGAGAGAAACCGAGGTCATTGTTCCGGACAACCCCGCCCCTACCAACCGCTCTGAAAGCGAAGCAGTTCCGGAACCTAAAGTCACCGCCAATGAAGTGTTCCTGCTGCAGGTTGGATCATTCAAAAGCAACTCGGATGCGGATAGTCTTAGGGCTCGTTTACTGTTATTGAATCTCAGCACCAGCATTGAAATGGTAAGCCCGAGAAAAGGAGAGACCTGGCATCGGGTACTGGTCGGCCCCTTTACCAACCACTCCGATGTGACAGAAGCCCGCAACCGCCTGGCGAGCAACGGTATTGATTCGCTGTTGTTGAAACGCAAAGAATAATCAGATTCGGCTTTTTCAGATAAGTCTCACCGGAAAAACGATAGTTCTATCCGCGAAACTTTCGCCCCTTGTGGTGTCGCTCAAGGTTTTCGATTCGCTTTTTTTCGCTTTTGCGCAACATCACATAGGTGGCACCCGTGCCGCCATGCTGGGGCTGGGCACTATGGAATGCCAACACCTCTTCGAACTGCCGCAACCACTGATTAGTACAGCTTTTTAACAACGCCGGTTTTTCGCGATTCTCTCCACGACCATGGGTGATCAGGGCACAACGAATTTCATGTTTAACGCAGTCCCGAATGAACTGGTACATCTGCTGCCTCGCCTGCTCAACAGTTAATCGGTGCAGGTCCAGCCTAGAATCAATGGTGTATTTGCCCAGTCGCAGGTTTTTGTAGACACCGTTTTGAACTCCCTCGCGTTTGAATGCCAGCACATCCCTTGGCTTGACCATAGGGATATAGGCTTCCGAAGTCAGGCCATCAGCATCCTGTGTAATTTCCTGTTGCGCAGCCTTGCGCCGCACAACCAGCCCCGGTGATTGCTCCCTGACCTTGCTTAACAACACACGATCCGAGGGCTTTGACAGGGGCATCACATCGTCCATCTCCTGCCGAAATAAATGATTATCGTCGTCGCTCACTGCCAAACACTCTTGAAGTTACTAACGGCTCGGGCAGGCAATTATAGCCCTGGCAGCGCTCAGGCTGCATCTGTATGAGCTTGGGTGCTACCCATGAATCTGGACCTGGCCAGCTCATCGGCCACATCACTGGTCGCAGCTCCGGTGACCTTTGACCGCTGAAAGATTTCAGGCAAGGTTTTAGCTGCCATCTCGTCGATATGGCGTAATACCTCCTGGCGATCAGCACCGAAATACTGATAGTAGACGTCGATTAATCCCCCAGCATTGATGACGTAGTCCGGCACATAAAGGATACCCGCCGCCTGCAAGCGCTGGCCGTCCTCCGCGGTCGATAACTGGTTGTTGGCTGACCCCGCAACCACAGGTGCAGCCAGTTCGCGAAGGCCAGTCTCATTAATCACCGCCCCCATGGCACATGGTGAAAACACTTCCGCCGGCTGACGCAGAATATCTTCCGGCAACACTGGAATCACGCCTAGGTCGGCAACTGCCTTTTTCAGGTTATCTGTGAAGATATCCGCAGCATAGACTCGCGCACCGGCAGCGCTGAGCAGTCGAGCCAGTTCGTAGCCGACTTTCCCCACCCCCTGAATAGCGACACGAATACCAGCCAGCGTATCCCAGCCCAACTGGAAGCGCGCAGCCTGCTCAATACCGCGAAACACACCGTAAGCGGTATAGGGAGAGGGGTCACCACTGACACCGGCAACATGCTCGAAACCGGTGGCATACCGAGTTTCAGTCGACATCATTGCCACGTCCTGCTCACCAATTCCGACATCCTCTGCCGTCACATATTCGCCGTGTAGGCTTTCCACCAGGCGCCCCATCGCTTTTAACCGCTGAGGGGTTTTATCGCGCAGCGGGTCGCCAATAATCACGGCCTTGCCACCGCCCAAGTTCAACCCGGTAATAGCGGCTTTGTAGGTCATTCCCCGGGACAGCCGAAGCACATCCGTAATTGCTTCATCATCGCTGGCATAGGGCCACATTCGGCAACCCCCCAGAGCACAACCCAGGTTGGTATTGTGAATGGCGATAATTGCCTTCAGGCCACTGCTTGCATCGTGGTGAAAAACCAGTTTTTCGTGGCTGTCATAGTCGGGGTGTTGAAACACACTCATGATCATTCTCCTGCTGCCGACCGAGCCCCATCAGTCGTACTGTTTCCCGGATCAATAATACGCACGGGATCACTTCGATACCCCGCAAGCAATGCCCGTTCACGCAGCTTGGTGAGCTCAAGATTCTTCGCTTTCACATGGCCAAAGCCGCGTATGCGTTCCGGCAACGAAGCCAGTTCCACGGCCTGTTGATAGTTATCCCAACAAAGCCCTGTTAATAACTGCTCCACCAGGGACCGATAGTCCGCAATCAATTGTTGCTCCATTTTGCGCTCGGCACTGTATGAGAAAGGATCCAGGGAGCTGCCACGCAGAAAACGCAGCCTAGCCAACAACCTGAATATCGGCATTATCCAGCCCCCAAACTGGCGTTTGAGGGGCTGCCCTGTGCGGGGATCACGTCGTGCAAAAACAGGGGGCGCGAGATGAAATTTCAGGCTGAAATCGCCTTCAAACTCTTCGTGTAGTTGGCGTTCGAATTCTCCACTGGTAAATAACCTGGCCACTTCGTACTCATCTTTGTAGGCCAGCAACTTGAAATAATTGCTGGCTACGGTACGAGTCAACGCCATGTCCTGTTCCTCGCAGCCGGGAAAAGCTGCCCGCTCCGTAGTGCGCACCTGCTCCACTTGCTGGCGATAGTGATCTGCCAGGTTGTGATCCTGATAATCCTTAAGGCGCGAGTATCGGTCGTCAATCAGTTCATCCAGCGTAGCCACCAGCGGCTGCGAGGCAGCGTCCTCAACACCGGCCAACGCCATTACGCGATCCGGATCTACGGCATAGCGACGCCCCCAGAGAAAGGCCTTCAGGTTCATATCCACCGCGACATTGTTGAGGGTAATAGCCTGTTCGATAGCCTCTCGGGGTAACGGCACCAGACCCAGTTGCCAGGCATAACCGAGCAACAACATGTTGGCGCTGATAGCATCACCCATTAATCCGGTACCCAGGGCCGTGGCATCCATCAACCAGGTGCGTTCATCACCGATTTCCTCCTTCAGCACATGGGCCATCTGCCCGTAGGGAAAAGGCGCATCGGGATTGTGGGTAAATTCCGCCGTTGGGGACTCGTGACTGTTAAGCACTGCCGCGGAGAAGGCACTGTTCACTTTTGACAGGGCTTCCCGGGATGAGGAAACCACCAGGTCGGCACCCAGCAACAGGTGGGCATCACCCGCAGGAATACGCACACCATGAATGTCTGACTGCTGATTAGCGATACGCACATGACTGGTGACCGAGCCGAATTTTTGCGCCAGCCCGGTTTGAGTCAGCACCGAGGTACCTTTGTTATCGATATGAGCCGCCATACCCAAAACAGAACCGACCGTCAGCACCCCCGTCCCGCCAATGCCGGCCACGAGGATGTTGTAGGGAATATCTATGGGGACAATTTCCGGTTCCGGCAAATCGGACCAGGCGACATGATGTTCCAATCCTTGGTGCTTGCGAACACGGCCACCATGAACGGTAACAAAGCTCGGGCAGAAGCCTTTCAGGCAGGAATAGTCCTTGTTACAGGCGGACTGATCGATCATGCGTTTGCGACCCAACGGCGTATCCTTGGGAATAATCGACAAACAGTTGGATTTCTCACCGCAATCACCGCAGCCTTCGCAAACCCGCTCATTAATGAACACACGTTTCGGCGGATCATCCATAATCCCTTTTTTGCGGCGACGACGCTTCTCCGCAGCACAGGTCTGCACGTAGATCAGGACACTGGTTCCTTCAACCTCACGCAGTTCTCTCTGGACCCGATCCAACTGATCACGATGATCAAAACTGAGACCCTCAAAGCGCGGGAAATCACCACCAAACTGCTTAATATCATCCGAAACAACCGCAATGCGCTGCACGCCCTCGCCCCGCAGCTGCTGCACGATGCGGTCAACAGAGAGAATGCCGTCCACCGGTTGACCGCCGGTCATGGCCACCGCGTCGTTATAGAGAATTTTGTAAGTAATGTTGACCCCCGAAGCGACTGCTGCCCGAATGGCCAGCAGGCCGGAGTGGAAATAGGTACCGTCCCCGAGGTTCTGAAACACATGGGGGGTCTCGGTAAAAGGTGCCTGACCCAGCCAAGTTGCCCCCTCGCCGCCCATCTGCGTGAAGGTAAACGTTTCCCTATCCATCCACTGCACCATGTAGTGACAACCGATCCCGGCCATAGCCATACTGCCTTCGGGCACAACCGTGGAAGTATTGTGGGGGCAGCCGGAGCAATACCAGGGTTTGCGCTCCAGCATGGCCGGTTTGCTGTTCAGCGAACGCTCCTTGGCCTGCAGAAAGGCCAGCCGTTTTTCCACCGTGTCACTGGTGTAGAAACGACGAATACGGGACGCAATTACCTGTGCGATTAACGCGGGGGTCAATTCACCGAGATTTGTCACCAGCAGTTCTCGATACTCATCGTACTCACCCACCACCCGAGGCCGTTTTTCCACCGGCCAGTTGTAGAGCTGCCCGGTGAGCTGGTCCTCAATCACACTGCGCTTCTCTTCGATCACCAGAATTTCTTCGAGTCCATCGGCGAAGGTATGCGTCATGGACGGTTCCAGAGGCCAGCTCATACCGACCTTATAGAGACGCAAACCAATTGCCGCGGCAAGCTGTTCGTCAATACCCAGATCATCCAGTGCCTGAAGGGTATCCAGGTAGGATTTTCCGGTGGTAACGATACCCAATCTTGCATTGGGGCTATCCAGCGTGATGCGATTGAGGTTATTGGCACGAGCGAAAGCCAGTGCGGCGTAAATTTTGTAACGTTGCAACCGCTTTTCCTGATCAAGCGGGGTATCCGGCCAGCGACCGTGGACACCATCCGGCGGCAATTCAAAATCCTCGGGTAATACAATGTGTATACGACCCGGATCAATTTCCGCCGAGATAGCTGCATCACAGTTTTCCGTAATGACCTTCATGCCCACCCAGCAGCCGCTGTAACGGGACAGCTCCCAGCCATAAATACCCAGATCCAGCACTTCCTGAACCCCTGCCGGGTTCAGCACCGGACAGGTAGCGCCGATGAACATATGGTCACTCTGGTGCGGCAGGGTTGACGACTTGCAGGCGTGATCATCTCCTACAATCGCCAGAACACCACCATATTTGGAGGTGCCGAAGGCGTTTGCATGCTTGAGTACATCCATGCTGCGGTCTAACCCCGGCCCTTTGCCGTACCACATGCCGTAGACCCCGTCATAGCGAGCGCCGGGAAACAGGTTGACCTGCTGACTGCCCCACACCGCTGTCATACCGAGGTCTTCATTGACCCCAGGTTGAAAATGCACATGGTGTTTATCGAGAAAAGGCCGGGCTTTCCAAAGCGCCTGATCCAGGCCGCCAAGTGGCGAACCACGGTAACCGGATATATAGCAGGCGGTATTCAGGCCACGCTGCTGATCGCGCTGATGTTGCAAGATGGGTAAACGAACCAGCGCTTCAATGCCTGACATGTAAGCCCGGCCCTTGTCGAGCAGATATTTGTCGTTCAGTGAAACATTCACAGACACCTCCTATGCAAGGTCACTGTGCCGAACCAGGGTTTTATTATCTGTTGCGCCAGGGTCTATACCCGACAACGACACTTTTTCCTGATTCTTCGACAAAAAGAATAGGGCATATTTCCGGCAATAGAGTTGCTTTTTTTGCTTGAAAAACCTATTTTTATGGAATATTTTTCTATTTTATATTTATGAAACAGGATTTTATGTCGAAACTTGACCAGACTGATATCAACATACTGAAAATACTGCAGACTGACGCCTCACTCAGCGCTCAGGATGTGGCGTCGCAGGTAAACCTCTCGACCACCCCCTGCTGGAGACGCATGAGTAAGCTGGAGGAATCGGGCATCGTGCGTAAAAAAGTCGCACTGCTTGATGCTGACCTTTTGGGGATGCAGATGGTCACGTTTGTCAGCATTTCACTGACGCGCAATGATGAAGATTCACTGGAAGCTTTTGAAGCGCAAGTGCAGCAGTTTCCGGAAATCGTCGAGTGCTATACCGTCACCGGAACCATGGATTATTTTCTGAAAATCATCACCCGCGACATCCAGCATTTTGAGACATTTCTAAGGCAACACCTTGCGCGACTGCCCTTAATACGCGATCTGCATTCCAATGTTGCCGTCACGCAGATCAAATACACCACTGAATTGCCCTTGGACACCCAGTTGTAAGCGGACCGGGGAACCAGACCTGGGTGATGGACTACTGAGAATCATCCAGAGAAAGGTGTGAGGTATCCACATCGCGGTCGGGCACGATGTTTCGCTCTTCTTCCTTCAGCACTTCGCTTCCCGCCTCGGCTATTGTCATGTAAGACGTGTCGATATTGGCCTGGGTAAAGTCCCGGCGCTGTTCCGGGGTCAGTACATCGGCACCCACCGGTGCCAGATCCATATCACCCGCTGGTAGTGAAGAAGCACCGGCTGGTGGTTCTGGGTTGGCAGTCAGATCTGAGCTGGCAACCGGCATTGTATCCACTGGCTCCGGTGAAGCGTCTTCGCTACTGGTGGCAACAGGACGGATACTCACCACGGCTCCGGCCCTTTGCATACCGGCCTGATAGCGTTCAGCCGTCGATTGATCAAGCCCTCGCTTAATAACCACCGGCCTGCCTGAAAACATGCCGTCAATCCGCGCGGGATCGGCAGAAAACAATTCGCCAAGCCGCTGTTTGACATCGACGATGGATTGGCCAGGCACCACATCACCCCGGAACACCACCTCGTAACTCATTTCACTCATTGTCGGATGCTTCCCTGTTTAGCCATGGTTATTGCTCATCCAGCGCCGGGGGTAGAAGCCGGTATAGGAAAAGTCTAGCAATTAAACAGCAATGTTACCCCATCAATCCCCACGATCGTGGCCCACCTCTCAAACTGCATCACATCAGCAGAATGGCCAGCCAGGTCAGCAGCACAAACAGCATAGCCACCAAAACAGCAGCAGACCCCAGATCTTTGGCCCTGCCAGACAAAGCATGGTGCTCCAGGCTGATGCGGTCGATGGCCGCCTCCACCGCAGAATTTAGCAGCTCGACAATCAACACCAGCAATACCGAGCCGCAGAGCAACACCAGCTCTATGCCGTTGTCCGCCACCACAAACGCCAGTGGCAGCAGAATAACCGAAAGCCATACCTCCACCCGGAAGGCCTCTTCATGCTCAAAGCAGGCTTTCAATCCCCGCCAGGAATGCAGGGCTGCCATGAAAGCCCGACGCTTGATCAGTCCGCGCAGTGCCATGTTCAGCCCTCGCCTCCATTAATACGTTGATCCATTTCCCTTGAGGGCTCCGCTTCCCGGGGATGGCCAACCACTTTGGCAGGAACACCAACCACGGTGGTATGAGCGGGTACGGATTCTAGCACCAGGCTCCCCGCCCCCACTTTGGCACCCTGCCCGACTTCAATATTGCCGAGAATTTTTGCACCGGCGGCGATCAATACACCGCAACGAATTTTCGGGTGGCGATCTCCGGCGAGAGCACCAGTCCCACCCAGGGTTACCGAATGCAGCATGGAAACGTTGTCTTCAACGACGGATGTTTCGCCAATCACCAGTCCGGTGGCGTGATCAATCATGATGCCACCGCCAATTTCTGCCGCCGGATGAATATCCACCCCAAACACTTCGGAAGCGCGATTCTGGAGAAACAGAGCCAGTGAACGGCGTTGTCGCCGCCACAACCAATTGGCCACCCGGTGTACCTGCAGGGCATGGAAGCCCTTGAAATAAAGCAGCGGCATGCAGTAATGGTTACAGGCTGGGTCCCGCTCCACGTAGGCACTGAGATCCCGCCGCATCCGATCGCGGGTCTCTGTATCTTCCGTCATGGCTTCAAGCAACACCTGATGAATGCTCAGGTCGGAAAGCACACCATTGCCTAGCTGTTGTGCCAGGGTGTAGGCCAGCGCCTCCTCCAGAGAATGGTGGCTCAGTATCGACGCATAGAAAAAGCTGGCCAGCACCGGTTCCCGGGCTGCCATGTCAGTAACTTCCTGCCGAATGCTTTCCCACAACACATCTGGTGTGCCCTGCTCTGCTGTCAAACTAGCCATGTTTCTCCCGTGGCTGGGGCAAAATAAACCTGTCGAGGATTTCATCAAGATGGGCCAGAACCGTGTCCCTCAACGCCAGCTGGCTATTATCCGAAACTTTGCAGACAAATGCCCGATCCAATTTTGCTTCGAACTGCTCTGCGGTCGGCTGATAGCTTAAATGCCAGGGCTCCGGCGCTACGCCACCCCTATCCACAGCGTAGGGGCGGCCAAAGCCATATGAGGCAGCATGCTGTTGTAACCATTCTGACAGCGGGGCAAATGGTCCACCCGGGGCGTATTCATCAGGCGTTAACTGCAACGGGTAATTCACTGGCACTGCTGCTTGATCCCAGATATCCATGTCCGTACCCCAGTGATGCCTGGAGCATCCAGGTAATGCAGACCAGCGAAGAATCGCCCAGAGGATCTCTGTCTCGGTCATCTCAGCCGGGTTCAGTGCGTTGCTGTGACGATCCAGTAGCGGACGTTGTCCTGTTGCCTTGGCGTTCCAGATGGCCAGTTGCCGTGGGTAATCCCGGTAGCCACTAGCAATTTGAATATTCAATCCTGCTTTCGCAGCAGCAGCTTGTAACGCACGGAATGGCGTCACCACTGCCGCGTGCAACCTGATGTCGCCATCAACATTGCAGAGATGATCACCGTTCTGGCCGCTCATCATGTCAAAGGAAATCGCAGTGGAATTCACGCAGTGCCAACCCTGTGGGTAATGGAGGAAAATAACACCTTAATATGACGAAACGTATTTTGCTATGCTCTAGCCACAACCCAGAAGGAGCGGCTTGTCATGCAACAAGAAATCGAACAAATCCAGGCCATATACAACACCATCGTTGAATTTTTCGTCACCTACAGCTTCCAGTTAGTGGGCGCACTGATCATTTTCCTGATTGGCTCAATTGTCGCCAACAAAGTATCCCGCATGGTACTCGCCCTATGCGAGAAAAAAGAGCTGGATATCACGCTCAGTCGTTTTATTTCCAGCTTTGTGAAAATCATTATTCTCGTGGGTGTCGCCATCATCGCCCTTGGCAAAATAGGCATCAGCGTCACGCCCTTTGTCGCAGCCATCGGTGCTCTATCTCTGGGTGCTGGCTTGGCAGTTCAGGGGCTTCTGTCCAACTACGGTGCCGGTCTCAATATTATTATCACCCGACCTTTTGTGGTGGGAGACACCATCAAGGTGCAGGGGGAGACAGGATTGGTAGATGAGGTACACCTGGCCTACACCGTACTCAGGGACGAAGATGATGTCAGGATCACCATTCCCAACCGACATATTGTGGGTGAAATTATCCATAACTCTGCTGAAAACATGCTGGCCGAAACCACGGTAGGTGTCAGCTACGATTCTGACCCCCAGCAGGTCATCGGGATATTAAAAAAAGTGCTAGAGCAGCAGGGTGTCAGTTCAAACCGCGAACCACTAATTGGCATCGACAATTTTGGCGACAGCAGCATCAATTTCGGAGTGCGCTTCTGGGTGCCGACTCAGAGCTTCCACGAAACCCGATTTAAAGTGAACAACGCCATCTTTGAAGCACTGAGGCAGGCCGGCATCACTATCCCCTTCCCGCAACGGGAAGTGCGCATGCTGGGGGAAAAACACTAGTCTGGCAGATCCTGTTTACGATGGAGTGGCATCACCATCTTGCAGGCTTTCGGGTTCTCGCCAGGTAACCTGGTGAGGATCGAAGCCTGATGCCAGTGTCGGTTTAACAATCATGAAATAGGGTGACAGGTCAAAGTCGCGGGGTGCATAGAGACTGTGATGGCGGATATGCAAAAATTCCTGGTGGATTTCTTCCATATCCGTATCAAAGCGCCTCTCTACAGTGACCTCCGGCAAAATCGGGTACCGAATTGACTGAAAAGCCTGAGCTATCAAAGATGAACAGATGGCCCTGGTAGGATCACCACTGCCCAGCGCTAACATCCGCCGTCGCCATCGATTGGGTATAGGCGGTGTCTGAATCAGGTAGCGCATCAGATCGATAATGTTTTTCAGATCGTACTGGTGCCCCAGGCGCTCCAGAGCATACCCCAACAATCGTTGAATTTCGTCGGCATCCAGTTTGACCGGACGGCAGATTCGGGTCTGAAGATGCTGAAAGTGACTCAGGTGAACCAGCCTTACCCCCTCCTGGACATCTGCTTCGACCAGCATGCCCTCCTGTCCTTGGTAATCACCAACGTACAGTGCCGCATGGGACCAGGTCGATTGGGTGAGATATTTGATAGCCAGGCTGAAACGACTGACGCCTTCCACCAGTAAAACGTCACCCGGCTGAATGGTACTAGCAAGAAGGTGCGGACGGCTGGGTACTGTACTTAGATATCGCGGCTCGGACAGCTTGCGCGCCAGCCAGCGACCAATGCGCTCCAATACCACGTCGGGCCTCTCCCGCTATTTAACGCCGTATTTGCCCAGGTCAATGGAGCCGGACTCGACTACGGTGACGGGGAATCGCCACCATCCCAAGTTAATACGCGCCTCCAATTCAAATTCCACAGCTTGAGTGGAGTCTTCCATGAAGGCACCGATAATTTTCAGGCCACTAATGAGGTTTGCTGACGCTGGCACTTTGACCATTGACTGACCGTAAGCGGGCAACGGACGCAGGCCGCCGGAAACGCCACTAATCAGCTTCTGTCCCTGAAGCTTGAGGTTGTATGAAATACCGGAAATGTTCAGCTCGTGAGCCGTGGGGTTGGTCACCTGCAAGGTAATCAGGAAATTCTGTTGAAGTCCCTCATGGGAGCCGGGTTGCACGTTCACTAGATTTACTTCCGGCTTCTGGGACGTGGATAACAGGGCGCAACCAGAGAGCATGCATAGCATCACAAGCCATCCGACCAGTCTGAGTTGGCGCATTCAAACCCCCTGTTTAATCCGCTTTGCTGTTCAGGCCGATTGGCCAGATTAATAGCCGACATGATTAATGACAACGTTAGTCCACGGATGTTGCCGTAAAAAAACAAGTCTCGCCACTTAATTTATACCGCTGTTTCTGTCGCCAAGCCCTAAACCCGAGATCAACGACTGTCCTGACACCTCTGTGGACAACAGTGCGCGTACCAACCTCGCGGTTTTGCTAGAATCTGCCCGCTTGAAAGTGCAATCCAAAATAAAAGTCACCGCGAGCCATTGAATTTTTTGCGGGAGATCGCATCTTATAAGGTGCCAATTGTCGACACCACAACGAGGAGAGTTAGCGTGTTACGAATCGGTTTATTCATAGGCACCAACATTGCCATACTCCTGCTGTTCAGCATCGTGTTCAAGATGCTGGGGCTGGAGCACTACCTGGCATCCCAGGGTATCTATACCAATCTCGGTGGGTTGCTCGTCATGTGCGGCCTGTTCGGCTTTGGCGGTTCCTTTGTCTCCCTGCTGATATCCAAGTGGATGGCAAAGATGAGTACCGGCACTAAACTCATCGAGCAACCCCGGACACCGG
>JALRJN010000040.1 GCA_023261185.1 Porticoccus sp. | reverse complement strand
ATCATCAGGCTGGCGTTGGGCACATCGACACCGACTTCGATCACCGTGGTAGCAACCAGCAGCTGGATAATTCCCTGCTTGAAGCGTTCCATGGTTGCTGCTTTTTCTGCGGGTTTCTGGCGGCCGTGAACCAGGCCAATTTGCAGTTCCGGTAACAGCAAATGCAGCTCGTCCGCGGTGGCTTCCGCCGCCTGAGCCTCCAGTACATCGGATTCCTCAATCAGGGTGCAGACCCAGTAGGCCTGTCGTCCGTTGGCGCAGGCGCTGCGGATGTGGTCGATGATTTCCGGACGGCGATTCTTCGCCAACACCACGGTGTTGACCGGGGTGCGTCCTGGGGGCAGCTCATCAATAGTGGAGCAGTCCAGGTCCGCATAGGCACTCATTGCCAGAGTTCGGGGAATGGGAGTGGCGGTCATGATCAGCTGGTGGGGCAGCACATCGCCCTTACCCTTTTCGCGAAGTGCCAGTCGTTGGTGAACCCCAAAGCGATGTTGCTCATCTACGATGGTCAGGCCCAGCCGGAAGAAAACAACACCCTCCTGGAACAGGGCGTGAGTGCCAATGACAACGCGTGCACTGCCGTCACCAATCATTTGCAGTTGCCTTTCGCGGGCTTTGCCTTTGACCTTGCCAGTCAGCAAGGACACCTCTATCCCTAAAGGCTCCAGCCAGGACTGAAAATTAGTGCGATGCTGCTCGGCAAGAATTTCCGTGGGCGCCATGATTGCTGCCTGGTAGCCGCTAGCTACGGCCTGTAGTGCAGCCAGAGCCGCCACCACGGTTTTGCCGGAGCCTACATCACCCTGCACCAGGCGCAGCATGGGATGTGGTTTGGCCAGGTCAGCCATGATGTCTGCCGCCACCCTGAGCTGTGCGGCGGTCAAAGCAAATGGCAGTGAGGTCAGAAACTGTTGTTGCAGTGCTTGGCCGGCACCTAGGCTGGGTGCCGGGTGGCGCTGGATCTGTTGTCGCAATTGCACCAGGCTCAACTGGTGGGCCAGTAGTTCTTCCAGGGCCAGCCGTTGTTGTGCCGGGTGGCTACCGGTCAGCAGCTGATCCATGGGTGCCGTGGCAGGGGGCTTGTGAATAAACTGTAGTGACTCAAGCAGAGAAAGCTCACTACTGTCTGGCAGCAGCTCCTGAAGTGAGTCTTCACTTACAAGCAGTAGTGCTTGTTCAATAACAGTTCTTAATCTTGCCTGGCTAATGCCTTCAACAGCGGGATAGACAGCAGTGAGATACGGTTGCAGGGGTGGCGGCTGGTGCTGGTCGAGAAACTGGTACTCGGGGTGGTACAGCTCAAGACCGGATCTGCCACGCCGGACATCACCAAAACAGCGCAGGTGTCCGCCCCGGGTAAGATTTTCCCGTTGGGCATTGGAAAAATGGAAAAAACGTAATGTGACTGTGCCGGTGTGATCCTGCAGGCGACACATCAGGCTACGGCGTCGCCCCTGGACTACATCGCAACCACGCAACTGCCCTTCTATCACGACATCGGAGTTGGGTTGCAGGGCGCCGATGGGGGTGATGCGGGTGCGGTCCATGTAGCGAAGGGGCAGGTGAAACAGCAAGTCCTGAACAGTTGCAATGCCAAGCCGGGCTAGCTTGCTGGCCAATTGGGTACCGACACCCCGCAGTGTGGTGACGGGCATGGTGGCAAGACTGTTTTCTGTCATGCGCAGGTGGTACAGCTCGGCAGGGAGTTTTGCTTGATGGCATCTCGCAGTGCATCAATGGCTTTGTGGCGTGGAAAACTGGCCCGCCAGGCCAAAGCTACTGTGCGGCAGGGAGATGGAGCTACAAACTCCCGTGTGACCAGCAAACCTTCCTTGTATCCTGCACCAATCGCTGCGGATAGAGGCAAAATGGTGATGCCGAGGTGGCTGGCCACCATGTGGCGTAGGGTTTCCAGGGAGCTGCCTTCACTGTGGGTGCGTATTTGCTGTTGGCTCTCATCCAGGTGCTGGTTGAGGTTGGGCAGGGCTTCCCGCACCTGGTCGCCAAAACAGTGGCCCTCACCGAGCAGCAGAACATTTTCATTATCCAGGTCTGAGGGTTTGATAAAGTCCTTTTTCGCCAATCGGTGATCGGTGGGTACCAGAACCACAAAGGGCTCAGTATAAAGAGGCTGAGTAACCACGTCGGGCTCTGTAAAAGGCAGTGCTACGAGGATGACATCAAGTTCACCCTTGCGTAGCCTTTGGCGCAGCGTGGCGGTGAAACCTTCCTCGACAACCAGCGGCATCTGGGGTACGGATTGCCGTAGTGCTGGAATAAAACTGGGAAACAGGTAGGGGCCAATGGTGAAGATGGCTCCGACATGTAAGGGGGTCTTGAGCTGATCCTTGCCCGCGGAAGCGATATCGCGGATGGAGGCGCTTTCTTCCAGAACCCGCTGTGCCTGCGCCACGACCTGTTCACCAATGGGCGTGGGGCGCACGCTGTTCTTGGAGCGTTCAAATAGCTCTACCCCCAGCTCCTGCTCTAGTTTTTTGACAGCAATGCTGAGAGTTGGCTGGCTGACATGGCAAAGCTCAGCAGCCTGGCCAAAATGTTGCTGCTGTGCCAATGTCACAATATAGCGAAGTTCGGTGAGCGTCATGGTATTACCTCCTGACCAAATAATAGCTAAAACAAATCAAAAAGGTAAAGTTAATTGAAAGTATTGTTCTTGGGTTGTGGCGATATTGGGTTGCGCGCCATAGACCAGTTGCAGGAAAAAAACCGTCAACAGGGAGCAGGCTTTGTCTGCCATGGGGCGCGACGGCAGATCAATCGGTTGCCTGAAAGCCTGTCTCGTAGCTCTGTGGATATTTGCGACAGTGAGAGCCTGACGACATTGCTGGATGAGCACAGGTTTGATGCGGTGGTCGTCACCCTGACACCTCTGGCCATGAGCGATGAAGGGTATCGCGACAGTTATGTGGCAGGGGCCCGGTCGCTGTCACTGGCTGTTCAGCATGCCGTACACCCTCCGGGTCTGGTGGTTTGGATTTCAAGTAGTGGTGTCTACGGGCAGGATCAGGGAGAGTGGGTCGATGAAGAGAGTGCTACCCGGCCTGTCAGCTACCGGGGAAAGCGTCTGCTAGAAGCGGAGGACATCATTCAGGCGTTGCCTATTACCAGTTGTATTGTGAGGTTTTCCGGTATTTACGGGCCTGGTCGTGGTCGATTGCTGCAGCAGGTGAGGGAAGGCCGTCTGGCCCCGCCACAGCCCGTACAGTGGAGTAATCGTATCCATGCCGATGATGCTGCGGGGGTGCTGGTGCACCTGTTAGGCAAGTATAAACATGGCGAGAACATTGAGCCGTTGTATCTGGCCACGGATAACGAGCCTATTGCTATACATGAGGTGCATGTTTGGCTGGCTCGGGAAATGGGGGTGGATGGATTGTCACCAGCGGCGGAGAAAACATCGCTCGTGGTACGTGGTGGCAACCGGCGCTGTAACAACCAGCGCCTGAGGGATAGCGGATTTGTGTTTCGCTACCCCACATTCCGGGAGGGTTATCGGGAGCTGTTATCTCCTACAGATGGTGAATAGTCTCAGATCACCATAATGCCATCCATTTCCACACCTACACCTTTGGGTAATTCCTTGACGCCGATAGCGGCACGGGCAGGGTACGGCTCGGCAAAATAGCGCGCCATGATTTCGTTGACGGTGGCGAAATTGCTGAGATCGGTGAGAAAAATGTTGAGTTTAACGATGTCTTTCAGGGCTCCGCCAGCTTCCTCGCACACTGCTGTGAGGTTTTTGAATACCTGCTCAATTTCCGCGGCAATGCCACCTTCGACGACGGTCATGCTTTCAGGGTCCAGGGGGATCTGGCCAGAGAGGTAAACGGTATTGTTAACCTTGATCGCCTGTGAATAGGTGCCGATGGCAGCAGGTGCGTTGTCTGTGTTGATGACAGCCTTGTTTAGCATGGAAATTCCTCGATATTAATTTTTGGTGCGATACACGCGTTGTACTTGTTTCAGGCCGCGGATACGCCGCATGACATTGGCCAGGTGCACACGATTTTTTACATCGATGACCAGGTCGACAATGTTGGAATGGGCGTCGCGCTCTTTAACACTGATTTGCTGGATAGTTGCCTCACTTTCGGAAATGCGGGAAGCGAGGGTGGCAATAATGCCCCGCTCTGCGACCAGCTCAACTTTGAACTCGACGGGAAATTCACCTCGGACATTGGGTGACCAGTTGAGGATGATGCACTTTTCAACATTGGTGCGAATTTCATTGAGATTCTTACAGGAGTCTCTATGCACCACCAGCCCACGACCTGGACTGAGATGGCCCATGATGGGGTCACCGGGGATAGGGTGGCAGCAGCGAGCATAATTAATCACCAGCCCGTCACTGGTGTCGATCATGATGGGAGAATCAAACTCTTCCGGTGTCACTTCCTTGCGTAGCGACGGCGGTGCCATCAGGTTGGCGACTGCGTAGGCAAGTCGGTTGCCGAGGCCAATTTGTTCCAGCACTTCCTCAAAGGAGTGGGCGCCAGTTTCTGTGAGAAGACGCTTGATCCATGATTTGCGAATGCTCTGGTAACTGGTGCCGAAATTGTCCAGCGCACGGTCCAGCAGTCGCTTGCCAAGTTCGACCGATTCCTCGTGCTGCTGATGTTTCAGGAAATGGCGGATGGCGCTGCGGGCTTTGGCAGTGACCACAAAGTTTAGCCAGGAAGGGTTCGGTTGTGCATCTCTGGCAGTGATGATGGATACCTTGCTGCCACTCTGCAGGGGTTCCGACAGTGAAGTCAGCTGACCATTGATCTTGCTGGCGACACAACTGTTGCCGACATCGGTGTGAACCGCATAGGCAAAGTCCACGGGTGTGGCGCCGGAGGGCAGGGAGACAATCTGTCCCTTGGGGGTAAATACGTAAACTTCGTCGGGGAACAGGTCTGTCTTGACGTGTTCGATAAACTCCAGAGAATTACCTGCCTTCTGCTGAATTTCCAGCAGCCCCTGTACCCAGCGGTTGGCGCGAGGATTGCCATCCTCACGGGATTTATAGAGCCAGTGGGCGGCAATGCCGAAATTGGCCATGGCATCCATATCACGGGTACGAATCTGCACCTCAATGGGGACGCCGTGCATACCCAGCAACACGGTGTGTAACGACTGATAGCCGTTCACCTTGGGGATAGCAATGTAGTCCTTGAATTCTCCGGGAACCGGTTTGAATAAATTATGGATGACGCCCAGTGTGCGGTAACAGTCGTCTACGGACTCCACCACAATACGGAAGGCAAACACATCCATGATGTCGCGGAATGACTTCCGCTTGCTCTTCATCTTCTGGTAGATACTCCAGAGGTGCTTTTCGCGGCCGGTGACTTCAGCGCTGATCAGTTCTTTGGCAAGCCGAATCTCAATACTGCTTTTAATGTCTTCGACGATTTCCTTGCGGTGGCCTCGTGCAGCCTTGAGAGCCTGTCGCATGCGCTGGTAGCGCATCGGGTGCATGGTGGCAAAGCCCAGGTCTTCAAATTCGATACGGATATCGTTTATCCCCAGGCGCTGGGCAATGGGCGCGTAGATTTCCAGGGTTTCGCGGGCGATTCGACGTCGTTTGGCGGCACTCAGTACCTTCAGGGTGCGCATGTTGTGCAGGCGGTCTGCCAGCTTGACGAGCATGACGCGAATGTCCTTGGCCATGGCCAGGGTCATTTTCTGAAAGTTTTCCGCCTGTTGTTCTGCCTTGGAGGCAAATTCGATCTCTGTCAGTTTGCTGACACCGTCAACCAGTTCCGCCACCGTGGGGCCAAACCGTTCCGCCACATCCTCTTTGCTGACGTGGGTGTCCTCAATCACGTCGTGCAGCATGGCAGCCATCAGGCTCTCGGCATCGAGATGCATGTTGGCGAGAATGATGGCAACTGCTACCGGGTGGGTGATGTAGGGCTCACCACTCTGGCGCGTCTGGCCCTCATGACATTGGGCCGCGAACTGGTAAGCGTTGAGAATTTCCTGGACTTGGGCGGGTTCGAGGTAGGAGGAAAGCTTTTCGCTCAGAACATCAAGAGTTTTGGCTTGCAAGTTTTCCCCCGTTGCACGGATTACTCAGCCTCTGGGGCCGCAGGCTGTTCGGGAGGGGTGGTGCCCTCTTCTTCTACTTCTGCAGATTCCATTAACAGAGAGGTTTCGGGCTCTTCTTTCTCGTCAAGGATGCTTGCATTCACAAAACCGCTTTCGATTTCGCGCAAAGCCATCACCGTCGGCTTGTCATTTTCCCAGGGCAGGTGAGGCTCTTTGCCGCCCACCGCCAGTTGACGGGCGCGTTTTGAGCTGACCATAACGAGCTCAAAGCGATTGTCGACATGGTCGAGGCAATCTTCAACAGTAATACGGGCCATAGTTAATTCCGTTGTTAACGTGTTTAGTACGGCGCAGTTGCCTGCAACCGCCAGAGACAAAATCCCGCGGCGAGCCGCGGGACCAAAGAGTTTACAAAATTGCGCTAATCAGGACAACAAATCGCGGAGTAAATTCGCGTTGCGCTGGCGTTGATTTTCCTGCCGCAGGCGGTTGGATGTCACGATGGCCTGCAGCTCTGATAGCGCAATATCAAATTCATCATTGATGACTAGATAGTCCGCTTCGACATAATGGGACATTTCCAGTTGTGCTTCTGCAAGCCGGTGCTGTATCACCGAGGGATCATCCTGCCCGCGACCGGTGAGTCGCTGTTCCAGTATCTCAAGTGATGGCGGCAGAATGAAAATACTGACGCACTCAGGCACAAGCCCGCGAATTTGTTTAGCACCCTGCCAGTCAATTTCCAGGATCACATCCTGTCCGCTGGCGAGTGTCTGTTCGACCCAGTCCCTGGATGTTCCGTAATAATTGTTGAAGACGCGGGCGTGTTCGAGAAACGCCTTCTGCTCCAGCATGGCGGTGAATTCAGACTCATCGACAAAGTGATAGTTGATGCCATTCACTTCGCCGGGGCGCATGGGGCGGGTAGTGTGGGAAATGGAAACGGTAAGGTCGGCACACTGTTGCAGCAGGGCGTTGACCAGACTGGTTTTCCCCGCACCGGATGGCGCGGAGACAGTGTAAAGCGTACCTCGGATTGACATGGGGTGTGCTGCTTACTCGTGGTTGATCACTCGGTTGCCGAAGGCTCCTATCAGGATGTCTACCATAACGTAACTCCCTGCCAGCTGCATTACTCATCCCGGTATTTTAATCATTTCCGGAACCCTGCCTACAGGTTAAATGGCACGCGATAGCCTCTCTGGGGTGGTGGGCTGATGAAAAACATCTGCGGGCATTTGCATCGTTAAAAAGAAGTTCAACAGCCTGTTAGCTCCGGTTAACCGGAATGAATTTTATTCTATGTTTTGGATCTGCTCACGCATCTGCTCGATCAGAACTTTCAGTTCGACAGCCGAGTTGGTGGTATCGGTGGCGATGGATTTTGACGAGAGCGTGTTGGCCTCCCGGTTCAGCTCCTGCATCAGGAAGTCGAGCCTGCGGCCAATGGGTTCTTTGCGTTTCAGCACACGGCGAATTTCGCTGAGGTGTGTATCGAGCCGGTCAAGCTCTTCGTCCACGTCAGCTTTTTGTGCCATTAACACCAGTTCCTGTTCGAGGCGGTCATGATCCAGGCTAACCTGCAGTTCCTCCAGTCGTGCAAGAATTTTATGGCGCTGAGCTTTTAACAGTTCCGGCAGGTTGTTGCGGACAGATTGCACTTGCACAGCAATGGCATCCAAACGTTGCTCGATTAACTGCCCGAGTTTTTCGCCCTCGCGCTGGCGGCCTTCCAGCAATTGAATCAACGCCTGTTCAAACAGCTCCAGCAAGGTCTTGTTGAGTTCGTCGCGGTTAATTTCCGGTTCTTTCAACACACCGGGCCAGCGCAGAATATCCAGTGGTGAGATAGGGGCTGGAGTAGCCATCATGCCTGCGAGTTGTTGGCTGGCGTCGATGTATTGGCGGGCCAGTGACTGGTTCACAGCAATATCCCCGGACTCCTGGGCAATATGCAAATGAAGGGTGCAGTCCACCTTGCCCCGTTGCAGGTATTTACGAGCCATTTCCCGCAACGGCATTTCAATATCTCTGACGGTTTCCGGCATGCGGAAACCGGGTTCCAGATAGCGATGATTCACGGAACGCAGTTCCCAGGAAGCGGTACCCCAGGGGGCCTCGATGGTTTGGCGAGCAAAAGCGGTCATGCTGCTGGGCACTATGAACTCCATGGTATTGAAATGAGGGGGCCATATTAACACGCAGCTCCGCAGTGCCATTAATTCCGGTAGAATACGCAGCCTCTATTTATCTGGTTAATAGGAAATTACCATGTCCCGTCCCAGTGGCCGCCGACCCGAGCAGCTTCGCGCCGTGAAGTTAACCCGCAACTACACCAAACACGCAGAGGGTTCTGTGTTAGTCGAGTTTGGTGAAACCAAAGTGATTTGTACCGCCAGTGTGGAAAACTCTGTTCCGCGCTTTTTGCGTGGAAAAGGGCAGGGCTGGGTGACAGCCGAGTACGGCATGTTGCCCCGTTCCACGGGCGAGCGTATGGCCCGTGAAGCGTCCCGCGGCAAGCAGGGTGGCAGAACTCTGGAAATCCAGCGCTTGATCGGACGCTCCCTGCGGGCGGCCGTAGACCTGGCAGCGCTGGGAGAAAATACCATCACTGTGGATTGCGATGTCATACAGGCTGACGGTGGCACGCGCACCGCATCGATTACCGGTGGCTGTGTGGCGCTGGCAGATGCTGTGCAGCACCTGGTAGAAACCGGTGCCATCAAGCAAAGTCCCATCACCAACATGGTGGCGTCGGTATCCGTGGGGATCTTCAAGGGCGTGCCAGTACTCGATCTGGATTACGCTGAAGACTCGAATGCTGAAACCGATATGAATGTGGTGATGAACAGCGCGGGTGGCTTTATTGAGGTACAGGGAACTGCCGAGGAAGCTCCCTTCTCTGAAGAAGAATTTCAGCAGATGCTGGCTCTGGCCAAACGCGGTATTGCCGACCTGGTCAAAGTGCAGAAAATGGCGTTGGCCCAGACGCCAAGTTAGTTACTGGTTGCAGGGCTGGCAGTTAATTAGCATCCCCTACGGCTGCTTCGCGGGGAATCTTCTGCGGAGCGTCGATGGTCAATGTTTTTTGCCTGCCGCTTTCCACCCGCACGATCGATACCCGGCTTTTAGCAACGCCGAACCATTTGGCCATCAGCGCAACCAGATGTTGGTTAGCCTTGCCATCCACGGGCGGAGCGGTGATACGAATTTTCAACCTGTCGCCCTGAATGCCAACAATCTCATCGTTTGCCGCTCGAGGCTGTAGCTGGCAGTGCAGCAGCAGCGTCTTCCCCTGCCACTGGTAGTGATCTGGCATCAGAAGCCGGGAACCAGGCCTGCCGGTGTGTGCAGGCTGCCGGCGATGCCGTTGAGAAAAATCTGTAGCATATTGATCACCAGGAACATGAAGATGGGTGACAGGTCGATGCCCCCCATTGGCGGGATGATTCTCTGGAATGGCTCCATCGCCGGACGTATCAGCTGATTCAGCAGAATCAATGCAGGGTGCTGGCTCTGGGGTGCGACCCAACTGACAATAATGATAATCAGCAGGCCATACAGATAAAGGTTCAGCATCAGGGATAGCATGCCGATCGTGCCCCAGGACAGCGCGTACAGTATGTTGACCATATCAAAGCCGTTGACCAGTGCAGTGATTTCAATGGCCAGTAGCTGACTCAGCAATGCCAGCACCAGACTGGCGAGATCAAAATTGCGGTAACTGGGAAACACCTTGCGCAAAGGTTTGCTGGGCAAGTGCGTGGCCTTGATCAGGAATTGGGAGATGGGGTTGTAAAAATCGGCCCTGGCCAGTTGTAACAGAAATCGCAACATGACCACTGCCAGATAAAAGCTACCTAGTGACTGGATTAGAAATGTTCCCGCCTGGGCGAAAGTCGTACTCATGTTTTGTCCTGTCTTCTGGTTTAATCTGCCAGTTCGCTGGCCATTTCTCTGGCTCGCTCTGCTGCACCATTCATGGCTTTGCGGAACAGTGCTTCCAGGTCGCCTGACTCAAAGGTTTCAATGGCGCGCTGGGTGGTGCCGCCGGGCGAAGTGACACGGCGTCTCAGTTCGGCACTGTCTACATCGCTTTCAAGGGCCATTCTTGCTGCACCCAGTGCGGTTTGCAAGGTGAGCTGTCTGGCAACTTCCTCAGGCAAACCCAATTCCTCCCCAATGCGCTGCATAATCTCCATGACCAGAAAATAATAGGCGGGCCCACTGCCGGAGACGGCGGTGACCACATCGATATCCGCTTCATTTTCCAGCCAGCAGACAATACCGACAGCCTGGAGAATCTGCTCGGCCAGGGCTTTTTGCTCTGCGCTTACCTGGCTATTGGCATAGAGTCCGCTGGCACCGGTTTGCACTAGGGCGGGGGTGTTGGGCATACAGCGAACAATGGGTAGCTCACCGCCAAGCCAGCCTGCAAGGGAATCCATGGATATGCCCGCAGCAATGGAAATGATCAGAGGGCGATGGTTGAGTGCACCGGCCAGTCCCTGCAGTACGCTCTTCATCACCTGTGGCTTAACCGCCAGTAAAATCACATCTGCATCGGCGCAGGCCTGCGGGTTGTTGTCGCTGGTGTTGATGCCAAAGCTCTGGGCCAGTTTCAGGCGGCTCGCCTCGAGAGGGTCGGTCGCAGTGATGGCATTGGCCGGGTAGCCTTTGTCCACCAGTCCACCGATCAGGCTGGTGGCCATATTGCCGCCACCGATGAAAGTCAGTTTGGGTTTGCTCACTATGATTCCTTGGTCGATTGCTGTCACAAATTCTCTTGTTAGGTTTGGGGTTGCCGGGGGCCAAATATGCCAGTTCCAACCCTGACAATGGTTGCGCCTGCTGCGATGGCCGCCTGCAGATCATTGCTCATCCCCATGGAAAGTGTATCCAATGTTGCAAGCTGGGTGGAGCTTTGCAGCTCGCGCATCAGTTTGGCGACTTGGGTAAAGGAGCCCAGTTGAACGGCATAGTCATCACTTTTAACAGGGATCGCCATCAGGCCTCGCAGTTTCAGGTTGGGCAGCGCCATAATGCTTTTCGCCAACGGTGCCACATCCTGTAATGCCACGCCGGATTTGCTGTCCTCATCCTGGAGGTTGACCTGAATGCAAACATTCAGGGGTTCGCAGTTTGCAGGTCGCTGTTCACTCAGTCGCTCTGCGATGCGTTGGCGGTCAATACTGTGAACCCAGTCAAACTGCTCAGCGACTTTTCGTGTTTTATTTGTCTGTAGTGGGCCGATAAAGTGCCAGCACAGGTCCGTGAGGTCTGCCAGAGCCTCCTGCTTCAAGAGGGCTTCCTGCAGGTAGTTTTCACCAAAGTGACGTTGGCCTGCTTTGTAGCATTCGCGGATGGCACTGGCGGGGTGAGCCTTACTAACAGCCAGCAAATGAATCCCCTCAGGATTCCTGCAGGCCAGCTTGGCTGCTGCGTGAATCTGTTGGTAAACATGTTGAAGATTGTCGGCTATAGTAGGCATATGCTTGCTCAAGGCCGTCCTGCGGCTCCCGGAAGAGCGGTAGGTTAACCCAGAATTACAGGAATAACTCATGGATATTACGGAATTGCTGGCGTTCAGCGTTAAACAGGGTTCATCGGATTTGCATATCTCTGCCGGGTTGCCCCCGATGATCAGGATTGACGGTGATATGCGAAGAGTGAACTTGCCTCCCATGGAGCACAAGGAAGTTCACCAGTTAATCTACGACATTATGAACGACAAGCAGCGTCGCGATTATGAAGAGTTTCTGGAAACAGACTTTTCATTTGAAGTGCCCGGCGTTGCGCGTTTCCGGGTTAACGCATTCAACCAGAACCGCGGTGCGGCGGGGGTATTCCGTACCATTCCCTCCCGGGTGCTTACCCTGGAGGACCTGGGTTTTGGCCAGGTTTTCAGAAGCCTGTCCATGTTGCCACGTGGTCTGGTGCTGGTCACCGGCCCTACCGGTTCCGGTAAATCAACCTCCTTGGCGGCCATGGTGGATTACGTCAACGAGAACCGCTACCAGCATATCTTGACCATTGAAGACCCCATCGAATTCGTACACGAGAGTAAAAAATGCCTCGTTAACCAGCGAGAAGTACACCGTGATACCCACGGTTTTAGTGAGGCGTTGCGTTCAGCCCTGCGGGAAGACCCGGATATTATCCTGGTGGGTGAGATGCGTGACCTGGAAACCATTCGCTTGGCACTGACGGCCGCGGAAACCGGTCACCTGGTATTTGGCACCCTGCATACCACGTCGGCGGCAAAAACCATCGACCGGATTGTCGACGTATTTCCCGCTGCGGAAAAACCCATGGTTCGTTCCATGTTGTCGGAGTCGCTGCAGGCAGTGATCTCCCAGACGCTGATGAAAAAAATTGGTGGCGGCAGGATTGCCGCCCACGAAATCATGATCGGTACACCGGCCATTCGTAACCTGATTCGTGAGGACAAGGTGGCGCAGATGTACTCAGCCATTCAGACGGGGGCATCACACGGTATGCAGACCATGGACCAGAATCTGCACCGCTTGGTTAGCCAGAAAGTGATCACCACTGAAGTGGCTAAAGAAAAAGCGAAGATGCCGGATGAGTTCTGATCGGCAGATAGCTTGTCGCTAATCAGTAGGCCGGGGCCTGAAAAATAGCAGTTTGGGAGAAAATAATGGATTTTGATGTACTGTTGAAATTAATGGTCGAGAAAGAGGCATCCGACTTGTTTATCACCACTGGCGTTGCGCCCAGTATCAAGGTCAACGGTGTTATCGTCCCAGTGGGTAAAACACCGCTGACGCCTGAAAAGGCGCATCAGGTGGTCGAAAGCATCATGGATGAGAAGCAGCGCAAAGAGTACCGCGAAAAGAAAGAGCTGAACTTTGCGATCGGTCGTCCCGGCGTTGGGCGGTTCCGTGTAAGTGCCTTTGTGCAGCGCAATGAATGCGGCATGGTCTTGCGCCGCATTGAAACTATCATTCCGACCGTAGAACAGTTACAGCTGCCTCCCATTCTCAATGAGCTGGTGATGACCAAGCGCGGCATCATTATTTTCGTGGGTGCCACCGGTACGGGTAAGTCCACCTCACTGGCAGCGATGATCGGTCACCGCAATCGCACCAGTCGCGGCCACATTATCTCTGTTGAGGATCCGATCGAATTTGTGCACCAGCACGAAGGCTGTATCGTGACCCAGCGCGAGGTGGGTGTGGATACGGAATCCTTTGAAGTGGCTCTGCGCAACACCTTGCGTCAGGCCCCGGATGTGATTCTGATTGGTGAGATCCGGACACCGGAAACCATGGAGCACGCTATTACGTTTGCGGAAACCGGTCACCTGGTGCTGGCGACACTGCACGCTAACAACGCTAACCAGGCGCTGGATCGCATCCAGCACTTCTTCCCGCCCGAGCGCCATGGGCAGTTGTGGATGGATCTGTCACTCAACCTGAAAGCGATGGTTGCGCAGCAATTGATTCCCCTGGCTGATGGCAGCGGCCGTCGGGCAGCCATTGAAATCCTGATCAACACCCCGCTGGCGGGGGATATGATCCGCAAAGGTGAAGTCCACAAACTCAAGGAGTTGATGACGCGCTCCACAGAACACGGTATGCAGACTTTCGACCAGGCCCTGTACAAGCTCTATGAAGAAGGGTTGATTACCTACGAAGATGCCATGCTGCACGCAGATTCGAAAAACGACCTGAGGCTGCTTATCAAGCTACAGTCGGATAGTGATGCGGGTTATTTGTCTAATGCAGCGGATGAGCTCCAGGTGGAGGAAGATCAGGAAGACCGTATCAACCGTTTCTGATCCCTGGCTACACGGCTGTTGTCAGGGTGCTGTGGCGATAGCGGGGTCCGAAAGCCAGTCTTGCAGGATGATGACTGCCGCCAGGTCGTCCACCGGGTTCTGTTTGTAGCTGCTTGAACGTTTCCCTTGGGACTGCAGCTGGCCTTTCGCGGCGAAGGTGGACAGGCGTTCATCAACCATGCTGACGGGCAGGCCAAAGCGACCATGCAGTCGGCGTGCAAACTTGCGTGCGCGCTGGCAGAAGTCGCTTTCTGTGCCGTCCATATTCAGGGGTAGGCCCACCAGTAATTGGTCGGGCCGCCATTCCGATAGTAACTGTTCAATGTGTTCCCAGTTGGGTATGCCATCCCGGGCCTTTAATACGGCGAGGGGGTTAGCGCTGTTGGTCAGGGTCTGGCCCACGGCCACGCCAATCTGGCCAGTACCAAAATCAAAGGCCAGCAGGCAGCGGGGACGAGTAGGGTTGTCAGTGGTATCAGGCGTGCCCGGCATTGGAGCTCAACAGGTTGAGGTCGATGCCGATTTTGGCGGCAGCGGCGTTGGCGCGTTGCTCGCAGGGCACGTTGAAAATGATGTCGGCATCACCGGGTACGGTTAACCAGGCATTATTGGCCAGCTCTTCTTCAAGCTGACCGGGACCCCATCCGGCATAACCCAGGGTCACAAGCATGTCGTCGGGCCCCTGCTCTTCAGCAATATCAGTGATGATATCCCGTGATGAGGTGAGGCAGATCTCATTGGAAATTGGCAAAGTAGCTTCCCACTCCCGTAAGACTTTCCGGTGCAGGACAAAACCGCGGTCGATCTGTACCGGGCCGCCTGACATCAGGGGCGCCTCTCCGACTCTGGGGGAATAGGTGAGTTCAAATTGCTCAAATATCTGACTCAGGGGAATTTCCAGGGGGTTGTTGATCACCAGCCCCATGGCGCCATCTTCCGAGTGATCGCAGATGTAGATAATAGAGTGGGAGAAATTGGGATCATGCAAACCCGGCATGGCTACCAGAAAGTGATTGGCCAAGCTTTGGTAATCTTTCTCACTAACACTGTTTTCCATAGGGTTAGTATGGGCCTGATAGTTGGGATTACAAGTCTCTTCAGCGCAAATTCAAGCCGTTTAATTCTCGGTATTCAGGCGATGACCCGGCTCAAAGCGCCAGGTACGGATAATCTCCAGTTTGTCCCATTGCGCCATTTCCGGAGGAAAGGGTGCAAAGGGTGAGGCGAGCCTTACCGTGCGAACGGCTGCCAGATCCAGCACTCTCTGGCCTGAGCTGAGCAGAATCTCAATGCTGTCTACCGAGCCGTCGGGCAACAATGTCACTGCCAGCCTGAGGTCACCGTAAATGGCATTGCGACGGGCTTCTTCCGGGTAATTTTTGTTTCCAACCACTTCGATGCGGTCAATCCAGTATTGCAGGTAGCCCGCATGTTCTGCCGCCATGGTGCTGGCGGAGGTGACGCGCAGTACCCGGGGGAGTTTGCTGTACTGTCGCTGCTGCTGGTCAAGTTTTGCCTTGAGACTGGCAAATTCCATCTGTGCTGCCGGGGGAAGAGAGGGGGTCGCCGGCGTTTCTCTGGTTTCCTTTACTTCCTGCTCGCTGGATGAAGCGCTGCTGCTTGCCGTGGTACTGATGACAGGGTTTGCCCCTGTTTTCGCTTGCTGCTGGTGCTGCTGAGGTTGTGCCCCTGTCTTTTTAAGTTGGGAGTCCACGAGTTCCGGAATGCGATCGGTGGTCAGTTCCTGTGCTTCCTGCTGGTCTCCACTGCCCTGTTGATTGTGTTGTGCCAGAAAGTCCGCTTTTTCGGGTTTTTCTTCAACCCGGTGCTGGGCAAGAGTGACTTCCAGTGTCGGCGCCTGGGCATTGTGCTGGTAGAGCTTGAAGCCGATACCAAAGATCAACAGTGCATGAATGGCAATGGCGAGAAACAGTGAAAACCCCATGCGATCTGGCTGGTCTTCATTGCGTGTGTGTTCAAAGCTGATTGCCATCAGGAAAGTCTCTTGGCGATGGCGTCCATCAGCTTGCCGCCAATATCGGTATCCTGCTCACGGTTGATCTCCCGGGCACAGGTGGGGCTGGTGATATTGATTTCTGTCAGGTAGTCACCAATCACGTCGAGTCCGGCAAACAGGATGCCCTTGTCTTTCAGGACAGGACCGATCTGAGCGGCAATCCAGCGGTCGCGATCGCTGAGGGGGCGAACCACACCGG
>JALRJN010000013.1 GCA_023261185.1 Porticoccus sp. | reverse complement strand
CACGTGCTTCGGCTTTAGAGATCGGGTGGTCATGCGTCGATACCCCATCTCCCGCAGCTGATTGGCAATCTGGTTAAGTATGCGCGCTCGATTGGCTTGCGTACTGTAACTGCCATCGCGATTGCGTTTGCACAACTGTTTCAATTGGTAGTTCAGGTCTCTCATCGTGTACTTTCCAGTCTGGTAAGTGTTTCTGACCAACCACAGGCTCGTGGCCTGACTGGGTCCGCCGAAGCGGATGGGTCAAGGGACACTACTCCCCTTTCGACCTGATAAGCCTGGTCGCAGGCAACCTGGCTGCTCTTCTGCTGAAGATGGTGCCGGGTAAACCAATGGACTCTAAGAGTCAGTTGCGATGGTGAGTACTTCACCTCCTTTTAAATGAGCGGAACCATCGGTCCGCGAGTTGAAAGAAACCGTCGGTGAAACGGCGCGTTGGTAGTCGGCTACTTGCAAGCCGGGTTTGAGGTGGCATTAGCCAGATTGAAGCGAGGACGAACGTCCTGCTATTGAGGAAATATTGAAGATGAGCTGCAGCTGATGCTGTGCGCCAGGGTAGCTCGGCTGGCGCCGTTGCCGTTTTTGCCATTTTTGATGGCGAGGGCGACAATCCTCATCCACGTTACCGCCGTGGCCGCGTATGGAACTGTTTACGTTTCTTGGCCGCTAGTATAGTTAGAGCGAACTCGCTGGGAACACATCAATCCGAGCGCAATCCGTTGTCGTTCCGTGCTCCGCCGCCCTCGTCACTACCCCGCTTCGCTAAGCAGTGACGAGGGCTTCGTTCGAATCAACCACCACGCCAGGTCTGCGACCTGTCATGGCAGTTGAACAGACAAATCTGTTCGACCCACGGTTACAGTGGAACCACCATGGGGCTGTACGCTGGCGGCCGACAATTTTTATCGTACGGGATATATTCTTACTCAAGCAAGCCAATACTCTAATATTTATCCCGTACGGTAAATATTTGTTGATTTAGCTGCGTCTGCATGCTAATTTTTACCGTACGCTCATTTTTTTGGATAGATTATGGCTCACGATCAGGTGCAATACGGTGCAATCCGATCCGCTGAGGATCTCGGCAAGCTGGTGCGTGCTCACCGGAAACAGAGAAAACTGACGTTGGAAACGATCTCGGGACTGGGTAACCTGAGCACCCGCTTTTTATCCGAATTCGAGCGTGGCAAGGAAACTGCGGAGCTGGGCAAAGTGCTAAAAGCGCTGCGCACCCTGGGACTGGAGGTGGTCATCCAGCCGCGCAGGGTTGCCGTGCCCAAGCCGTCGTCCTCACAAGAGGGAGAAGGCCATGCTTGATCCGGATGGTCTCAACGTCTGGAATGATCAGCGACTCGTTGGCTATTTGTGGCGCAACACCCAAGGCCTGATTGGCTTCCGCTACGAAAAGGAATGGCTTACCCAAGGCGGATTTGCCATCTCCCATAGGTTGCCATTGCGACAGGAAGACTTTGTGCCGGAAGAGGGACTCGCCCACCGCTTCTTCGCCAACCTCCTGCCGGAAGGTGGTGCTCGTGATCAGGTTATCCGCGATCTAAAGATCGCCAATACCGATTTTGATCTGCTCAGAGCCATTGGCGGTGAATGCGCCGGAGCCTTGTCGATTCTCCAGGCAGAACAGAAACCTTCCACACAATACGCGTATTACGAACTCTCGGAACAAGAACTCGCCAAGCTGGTGACACGCCGTGGTCAGGTTTACACATGGACTGAAAACGAACGTCCCCGTCTGTCTCTGGCCGGAGCGCAAGACAAGTGTCCTGTGTTGATCAAGAATGGTGCCTGTTGGTTGCCTAAAAAAGAATCGCCTTCCAGCCATATCCTCAAGTTCGAACTGTCTGATTACCGCCACCTGCCCGCCTACGAGACGTTCACGACACTATTGGCGGAGGCTGTCGGTTTGCCTGTGGTCAATATTCAACTGCGATCCATTGCAGACACGCACTATGCATTGATTGAGCGCTATGATCGGCACCTGTTGGGTAGCGGTCAGATGGCGAGACTGCATCAGGAAGATTTCTGTCAGGCGCTGGGTTTCGGCCACGAACGCAAGTATCAGGAGGATGGCGGCCCTTCCTTCGCAGATTGCTATCGGCTCGTCCAGGATGTCTCTAGTGATCCCGCCAACGATCTGCAGTATTTACTGCGATGGCAGATTTTCAATGTCCTGGCGGGTAATTCAGATGGTCATGCCAAAAACCTTTCGCTGCTATACCGGGCCAATGGCGAAATACAGCTAGCCCCTTTTTATGATCTCGTTTGCACTCGGGCCATTGAACGTATTGACTATCATCTGGCATTTTCCGTTGGCAATGAAAGAAATCCAGGCATCGTTTCCACAAAGCACTGGGATGACCTGGCGCAACAATGCGGTTTGCGTGCTCGGTTTCTACAAGGCCAGGTGCAGGATGTTGCTGTCAGTCTGTTGGAGCACCTGCAGCCGACGAGAGAAAAGTTTGAAACGTTGTACGGGAAATATCCCGCGCTGCAACGGATCGAAAAGGTCGTGAATAAACAGTGTCGGCGCACGATCAGCGAATAAGTGCGACTGGCAAGGTTCTCAACGAACAACGAACTATGCATCGGCATTTTAATGAAATGGGGGTGCCACTTTATCCCAAGTGGCCAGGGCAAGGAGCCGATTCGATCGGCGACATTAATCTTCGTTGGGCAGCATGATCGTGACGACCGGTTCACCGGCATCACCAGGGCCAACCATCAGTTTCAAACTCACCTCGCCGGCTTCTGTCGAATGCCCGTCTTTCGGCACGCGGTACAACGAGAACAGCAACCGATCACCAGGAGCAGTAGCCGTTCGAATGGCGTAGAACGCCATAAACAGCACGTCCCACAAACGGCCAGACTCGTCCTGGTGCACTTGAAAGCGGTTATCCCGCTCTGTCCAGGCGACGCAATCACACCAAGCGGTATGGGTAAGTGCGACTGGCCATTTGAAGCCAGCCTCACGTGCCATAGCGGTGACATCGATCAGGACGCCATCTTCGATAGCCTGTGCACGACTGTAACTTGCGACAACAGGACCGAAGACATCTTCCAACGACTTGTGCTCTGAATTTTTCATAAGGTTTCTCCCTGCAGAAATGAATTAAGAAATTCAGGGAGCACCTCCTTCCCATTGGGGAAGAAGACTCCCCAATGGGTTAAGTAAATGGCGTTACAGCAATCCGCGTTCGGCGAAGGAAACTGATTCCCCCACCGTGACCACAAAGTGATCCAGTACACGGATGTCAACGAGTGCCAGCGCATCTTTTAATCGCCGGGTAATCGCTTCGTCCGCGTGACTGGGCTCGGCGACACCACTCGGGTGATTGTGAAAAAACATCACCGCTGCCGCGTTGAGCGTCAGCGCCTGTTGTACCACCACGCGGGGGTACACCGAGGCGCCATCAATGGTTCCCTGGAACAACTCTGCGGCTTCGATTACCCGATGCCGGTTATCCAGGTACACACAACCAAAGACTTCCGCTTTGCGTTCAGCCAACAACATCCGCAAGTAATCACGGGTGTGGTTGGGGCTCGGTAGCTCCAGGCCCGGCTGGTGCAGGTCCTGCAATATCGCAAAGGCCAGCTGCAGCAGGGATTGCTTTTCAGGATCGTTCAACGACGCCATGCGAATGGCCGCAAAACGGTTTTTAGTAATCACCCGGGAGGGTGATGGTTTGGAAGCCATGAGCGGTCTCCTTGAAGAGTCGAGGAGACCTGCCCGGCAAGGGAGAATCTCCCTCGCTGGGTTGAAAGATTGATCGCATCACAAGATGCGATCAGATTTGGTCGTCAGGCTACGGCGTTGTGGGTCTCAGCCGTCGGCGCCGGAAAGGGCTGACCTTCGACTTTGATCCACTGGAACCGCAGTAACCGGGACTTCAGGCTGATGCCCGTCGTACCGGCTCGATCACCGTTTTTGAAGATGAAGGTTTCGGCTTGCAAATCACTGAGGTGAAAACCCACCAGCACTTTAAAGTCAGCTTCCACCGCAGGCAGCAGCTGACGCACCAGATCCTTCGCCTCTTCACCCACCACCACGCACTCGAAATGCGTGTGCTGAACGTTATCGGCTGGCCCTCGTAGCGCCGCGATGGTGACACTGAGAAAGGGGAACCCATTCTCGGGTGTTACTTCGCGAACCCGGTTGAGGTAACCAATGCCGTGGATATCAAGATCGAAATACTTCGGTTTTTCAGGGGTAGATTGTCTACTGGTCATAACAGTTTCTCCTTGAACATAATGGAAAGCCGGAGAACACGATTCCCTGGCGGGAAGGTATTTCCCGGCAGGGTGAGTAAAATCAGGGCAAGCCCTGACACTGGATTGACGGTAAAACCGCGATGTCACTTGCACAATCCGCTGACATCTTCTTTGCCACTGAGACCGCAGTGGCCACGTACAAAGTCGTTACCCCTCCCTCACCGGGGCGTCGCAGACAAACTGCAGGTACTTGAGCATGCCCCTTGCGTTAGCAAAAGCGGCATGGTCGGCAATGGTTTGATTGGGAAACCAGTTGGCAATATCAGCGGCTAACGCGGCACTGCCACCGCCGACGAACAGTACACGATCCAACTCCACACCGAGTCCAAGCTTGCGGCGGGTTTCGGTATAGAGTCGCTCCACCAACTCGCGTTTTGCTTCCGCCACCATGGCCGAGACATCGTGATCCTTGCCATGCAGGCGCAACCGATGTGTATCGACGGCCCGACTGATACTCTGCTCGCCCAGTTCGTTGATATCGAACTGTTCCTGTATACGGTTCGCCACGCGAATCTTGACGTTCAGCATGCCGCGATTCAGAGAGCCGGAGGAACCATGCACAATGCCCTGGTCCTGGACCACCACATAATCCGTGGTGCGGCCACCGATATCGACAATGGCGATGGGCGCGTTGACCCGATCCGCGTCCAACGTCACACCATCATCATCGGTCATAACAATCACATAGTCGTACCAGGCAGCCAGCGCCTCCGGAATAACTTCATGAAAGGCGATGCTCACCTTTAGGAGCCCCTGTTGCGCTGCCCTTTGCGATGCTTTTCTGGCAACAACAGGCTCAACCGCCAATTTCAAACCCTCCCTTTTTGCCTGGATCGCTCGTCGTCGTTGCTGACCATCGTTGCGGTAAAAGGCGGAGACCGGCAACCCCGTCACCACATGGACGGATCGGCCCGACAAACCCGCCTGTTGCAGTGCATGCTGGACGATCACCCGATTCAGGGCCGAGCCCGGGTATTCATCGAATTGAGTGGGCTCACCATCGACCGCACCGACGGAATACACACTGCCACCGGTTTCGTACTCAAAAATTTTCTGTTCCTCATCCCGTATCCAGGTGACACCGGCCGATCCCATGCGTGCCCGTGAAGGCACCGCCAGGAGGCGACCATCCGGTAACGCCACTTTGGTATAGGCATAGCCGTCATCGAGGCCCACCTGCCCAACCGCCATGGGATGAGTGGTCACGGGAGGTTTGTCTTCGTCAGAAAATTTCTCATCGGTCAGTTCTGTCATGGTGCGATTCCTGATATCGGGGTTAGACGTCTTTACTCACCGATCACTCGTCTCAGGTGCGTAAAGGGTTTTCTGGTGTCGTTTGGGGGAGCAAGCCTGGCGCGTTCGCTGTTGTGTGAGCTGCCAGGTGACCGCGCAGCGTGATCGAGCATCGTCTCGGTTGTTCGCGGCTGGACGGAACCCGCTCCGCGACTTCCGTTTATCTGGGTGGATGTACACGGCTGGCTCATAGGCATTGCGTGTGCCGGCAGCGCTTGCTCAGATCGGATGGCCTGACACTCGCTTCGAAATCCCACCAGCAACAGCTGCCGCAACCACTCGTTTTGTCTGCTGTTAGGCAGGCGGCGTAAACGCTGAAGCACCATCGCTTCGAGTGGAATTCGCGTATCGAGCGAGATGACAAGCTGCTGAAGCGTGCTGGTGGCCACGGCGTTCAGCCCTCGTCAGAATCTGCGATGGCGTTGTTATTCAGCTGTTGAAATGCCAGGGGACGCAGAGACGGCAACCGCTCACCATTGAGGATGTCCTGGGGAATCTCGCCCATCCGCTCTCTCGCTTTGATGGCTGCCGGTGTTCCTTGCCGGATATCGGAGCGACGAACGTCCAGGCAGTGATACCCCTGGGGCAACGCAAACACCCGGCGCACCCATCGCCCACTACCCGACACCTGCTCAATGAGGTCAGTGGGCATGTCGAGACCTAAGTAATGCAACGTCATGTCTGCGCACATCAACCGGTCGTACTCACCCAGCAACTGTGCAGCGCGGAAGGCGTAGGGATTGGCGAACTGTAACGATACGCGCTGTGGTCGACTCGATTGTGCGACGCTGAATTCGAGAGCACTGTTGGATTCAGTGATAAGGGCGTCCATCCTTTGCTGCAATCCCTGCAGCTGTGCGCGGATATCGGCAACGCCCTCTTCCACTTTGAGCAACCACCAGTCGGCATAAGGGTCGTCGAAGCGGACGGCCTGCCATAGCGACTTCAGCCGATCTGCAAAACCGATCAATCCCATAATGGCAGGCTTGCCATCGGCTGCACGGCGGCCGCGGATCAGGCTCTGAGCCTGATAGGTCTGAATCGTCAACCAGACTTCACCCTGCAGGGCGCCTGGCACTGACTCGTTTTGATTTTCAGCTGTATTCTCGTGTGACCGTTCTGCGTCTGAATTCATTTGCGTCATTCCCTTCAAGATCAACTCTGACGTGCTATGAATCCACGAATGGGAAAATGGCACCACGGAATATCCATCCGACTGGTGCAGTGTTTTGCGTTGCTGCGATCAGATGGTTCCAGTGGAAACAGTGCAGGGAAGTAACGACGGAGATATGTCACATCACGTGTGATAACGGGCGGTCGCGCTATTTATCCATATTCAATGATGCTCGTAACTTGGCCAGCTGCTCACGCCCATAGGCTTGGTTTCGTGCTCGCTCTTCAGCCGCTTTAGTTTTCTGTTCTTCGTTTTCTGGCGGTGGTACGTGATGTGCCCGATCGTGTCTTGCCTCGGCCACCTTGATCCCGAGGTTGGGCACAAATTCGCCTTGTTGTGCCGCCTTGCACAGCGAATGCAAGAATCGCAGCTCGTCATAAACCGGCTTCATGCCTTTTTGCTCAGACTCCAGACGACCCTGAAGTTCGTCGAGCACCAACTGCCGATCATCAAGATCGATCATGGCAAGATACCTGTCCGCCAGGTGTTTCTGGTTCTCCGACAAGCGCGGCGGATAGATCAGCGCTCGCTCTGTCACCGACGGGACTGATGGATTGGATTCAGAAAATGTTTTCTCTTGATGGTTTGTATTTTGTGTAGTGGTTGTTGTAGTTGTTTTTTTATAATGACTACTACAACGACTACTGTAGTGTTCCTTAGCCTCCGCCTTTGAATTTTGGTCCTGGACGGATTGTGCTGATGCGCAGGCCCCGGACGAATTTTTCAGTTTCCCGATGGTCGCGGCGTGAAAGGTAAAATAACGACCGCTGTTGCCGTGGTTTCCGCTGGAAACTGACAATTGTTGGGCGGCCTGCAGTCGACGCTCAATAGTTGACTCCTTCCGTCCTAACGACTCGCCTTCCTGAATATCCTTATCCAGACTCTCCAACACAGCTTGCGCCACGCGCCGGACGCGGGCGTGATGATGCTCCTGGGATTGGGTAACGAATGCCATGTAGGACTCATCCAGGTACAGGGCATCGACCAGAGGCAGGGGTTCATCGTGAAGACTGTAGACATTGCCGGTGAAACGGCCGCTTTTTTGACGCACTCTGGCACACAGCGTTAGCCAACGCGTCAAGCGCAGAATGGCAATAGCACGAGAGACAGTGGAGGTTGAGGAAACGTTGGTTTTAGCCGCAATGGTATCGTAATCGGGAAACGCCGTTCGTCCTCCAGTCTCTCTGGCATGGAGCATGATAACCATCCATACCAGTTTATCGACGGGTTCCAACACCGGGTCCTGGATGACCATGGCCGGCACGGCCTGATGCCAATTCCCCATGAACAACATGGCATCCGGTAACGATGGATCACTCTGGGCACGAACCTTGGCAACAGTTGCCTTGATTAAAGCGTCGAGAGCAACAGTTTCTGGTCGCAGCGCATCCGCATCATGGGCCATTCTCGACAACCCGCCCGGACGTCGCGGCACTGCTTCCCTCACCGTAGGTTTCCCAACGCTGCACCAGCGCCCAAATCGATCGCAATCCAATGCCTGTCTGTTGCTGTAGGTCGAGATAGTCCTCTGCAGTTAATGTGGATTTGTCATCCGCCTGAACCTTATCCTGCCAGGCATACCAGAGCGCGTGGGTATCGGTTTCATTCAGTTCGGGAGGCCGGCCCACGGCCGGCGCCAGCGTCAACAATCGGCGCCATCGCGTGTACTCCCGAGAACTCACACCAAACAGCTGCTGCATCATCTCTAACGGTGCGTCCGCGACCAGCAATGTTCGCTGCAGATCCTCAGATTCCCGCTGATGACGCAGGTGATCGAGCATCGGCCAAAAAACATCACGATTGAGACCAATCTGCAGACAGTGCACACGCAGTGCATCGGCCCGATAGAGATCGGCCAGATTCATCTCTTTCAGGGCGTCCAGTTCTTTGGGGCCAAAGTTCATGGCGCGCAATGCCTGCTGATCCCCCTCTGCCAGACATCGCATGGCGTACAACAGCACGGCGGTGGTGAGGTCGGCTTCCTTATTGGACGACATCGCTTTCACCTCCTTGTTGCGCCCAAAGCTCGACCCCGGTATCGAAGGCTAACCGTTTAATGCTCCGGTAGGACTCCATCATTTGCAGCAAACGCTGCCAGTCTGGCGGGTTCAGTTGTTGCCAGAGCTGGCTGTTGAGATGTCCGGGATCAGGCGTCCAGACACTGCCAAAGAGCAGACCGGCATCATGGGATGCCAAGGCCTGGTATAGGGGCGAGTCTTTATCCAGGTAGGCCAGGACAATGTCCGTCGGAGCGACGGTCAACTCTGAGCTCGCAGCCAACTGCCACCAGAGTGCGGACACTAAATCCAGCATGTCCTGGTCAAGGGATTCCCGCAGCTCCGGTGAAGGCACATCAATCAGCAGAAAGCCCAAGCCCTGATCCGGCAGATGAATGACTGTCTCGTGCAGTCCGTGGGATGTCGCCAGGGTTACTGCGCAGTCCCACAACTGGCTCCGCAAAACCTCAAGATTTCTTTGCTGACCACCTTTTTGGGAATTCGGCGCAGAGGTCAACTCAGCTGCCATGTTCGGTTGGTCTTTGCTTTTGTCGCGACCACTCGCCGGTGAATCGATGCCAGCGGACTGTTTTTCCAATGTCATCGTATTCGATGACGGCCCACTATCGGAATGCTCCGGGTGTTCCGGGTCCCTGTCCGCCCCCGGCTCTGTATCCTCTTCGGTATGAGCGGGAAGGCTGAATGCGCGGCCCGATAGTTGTGCCTCCATCTCCAGATGAATCACCTGGCGATTCAGTTCGGACTCCACGGCGATCTCATTTTCCAATGCATCGCGCAGTGGCTGAATGTCCCATTCGGCGCCATCATGACGGCGACACAACTCGGCAAAGATCGCATCGAAGACGGTGTTATCCCCCAATTGGCGACGATCCCAGATCGCTCGGGCAGCGCGTTCAAGGGCTCGGATCTTTTCCACCTGTGGTCGACCCAATCCGGCAGCTAAGGCTTTTGGCATCAATGGCCACAAGGTCTCAACGGCATATCCCATTTTGGAAATCATGCTGTGGCTGAGCCCGAAACCTCGCTCTCTGAACAGCTCTTCCAGTTGGCGCTGAGACAGGCTCTCAACCTCCATCTCGCTTTCGAGGAGAGACTTTGCTTCGAAGACGGCCAACGCTTTATCGATGAAAGGCAAACCGCCGCGCAATTCGTTTTCCCGGAGGTGGGCAAAAAGTACATTGGACTCCTGCGACCAGGGCTTGACGACGCAATCGATCCAGCGAAATCGCTCATCGCCGGTTTCGTCCAAAAGCTCCTTCAGTATCCTCAGCCGTGTATTGCCGCCACTGTGGAGCACATAATCAGCAGCCCCCGGCTCCTGTGATAGCACCAATGGTTGATCCAGGCCTTCAGCCTGGATCGACGCCTTTATTCGATCGTATTCCGGGTTCTGCTGCCGGCGGGGATTGCGGGAGTAATGGTGGATACGAGTGACGTCTACACGGGTGATCTCGTGGACGGATGGCGATCTCTCAGGCGTCATCGTTACCACCTGCTTCTTGTGCACCCGATTCAGGCACGACGCCGTAGAAAATCTCTGGATGTCGAACCATGCTCGCCCGAGGCACAGGCTCCAGTCGACCATCCGAAAGGTCCGCCACAGTACGTGTGTAATGCTCGATTTGCGTCGCCATCAATGGACTGGCATATCGATGCTGGCCGGCAATCTGATACAAGTAGGAGACTGAGTCGCCACACGCCGCAGCGACGTCGGCCCGCTCCCGCTTGGTTGCCATCTTGAGGAAATCCTTTAGCTCCATGCGCAGAAACATTAGCACCGTGCGAATCATTGAACAACGCTCAATCACCGCTTTTTGTTTATCACTCTGCTAAAAATCATGCTAAAGTGTTTCGCATGACGCTAAAACTTAACCAGATCCGGCTCCACAATCTTGAAGTTCTGATTGCCGAAGCGGGCTCAGCTGCCAAGTTGGCGCGCGCGGCCGGGACCAATAGCTCCTACCTCAGCCAGGTGCGCAACCAGCTCCCCACCAAAAAAGGAACGCCCCGCTCTATCGGAGATGAGCTGGCGGAAAAACTGGAAAAGGCCATGAATAAAGACCAAGGATGGATGGATACCCCCCATGCGGACGGGGCACGACAAGAGGAACACAACGCCCACGACGGCCCGGATTTGCGCAGTCTCCACCCGCTGATATCCTGGGTCCAAGCGGGAAACTGGTATGAGATTTCTGAAAGTTTCGTGCCGGCCTACGGTTCAGAACTTTTACCCTGCCCGGTGTGCTGTAGTCCTGAATCCTTTGTACTTAGGGTTCGCGGCAGCAGTATGGAACCCAAATTTCATGAGGGCGACCTGATTTTTGTTGACCCCAATGTTTCACCTGACCACGGAAAGTACGTGGTTGTTCGACTCGATGAATCCAATGAAGCCACGTTCAAGCAGTTAATTATTGAAGAGGGCAAGCAGTACCTGAAGGCGCTCAACCCTGATTGGCCGAATCGCATTATCGAAGTGGATGAAGAAGCGACAATCTGTGGAGTCATTGTCTTCAAGGGAGAAGTTGTCTAAACGCTGATCGTAGAATAAGACTCCTACCCACATAAGGACTAACCAGTGATCAGCACAAACAACAGTAAAAAAATAACTACCTTGATCAACCGAAAAACATTGTTGGCAATGATTCCACTTTCGGACCGCGCCATTTACGACATGGAAAAGCGCGGAGAATTTCCATGCCGCATCGTTTTGACGAGCCGTAAGGTGGCCTGGGATTTAGCTGAAATAGAGCATTGGATAGAGGAACGAAAGCAGTCCAGAGATAAAGCCATCAGACCTGGCTCTGCTGCCACGCCAGGGACTCCATCCGGAACAAAGTGACCGCCTCCACAAAGGCTTGTTTAGCTTGCTGATAAAAAGATAGATTCGATTCTGACTTGTAAGAACAATTAGCTCAATGCTAATGTTTTTCCTGGCTTATATGAGCTTTTGACTCTATCGGACATCAAAACATGGATGACATCGCAGCAGCTAATAATGATCGTGAACTCACAACCAAAGAAGCGGCTTCGCTACTTGGCTTATCACCCAGCACACTGAGAAAATGGCGCTGCACTCATGAACACCCCGAATTAACCTGGAGAAAGCGATTTCGCCATGTATTCTATCTCGAATCAGACGTTCTTGAATTCAAAGAATTGAGCACCAAAATCTCATCTAACGAAATTTACATTTAGAACTTTATAACCTTACGTTGCTACCAGCGGCTCGTGAGTTCGTCGATCAAATCAAACCCTGCTTGTTTAACCATGTAGTCAGCAATTTTCTGACTAGCATCTCGAAGCCTTGTCATAGACGGGTGAATATAGTGAGCATCAACACCCTCCCTTGCGTGACTCAGTAACTCATCTACAAGTACGGAATTAATGTCTAGTTCCGTCCCAATAGATTTATACGTTCGTCGGAGGTCATGATTGGTAACAGATATACCCGTTTGGTTTTTAACGATATCACGGACTGCCTTGGTATCTCTGTAATATCCTCGCCCTCCCATGCCAGGGAACAAGTACTCAGTGTCTTCAGGCAAATAATCTTGACGGTTACGAACGATTGCCGCGGTCACTGTATTTAGGGGTAGCTCTACTTGGTCGCCCCCTTTTTTAATAATGTTGAACACTAATCTATTGAGATCAATTCCCTCCATTCGGACAGTCATCGTCCCAGTTCGTCTTACACCGGAAAATAACATGAATAACAATGCATCACGGCCATTACGATAAGCGGATGTATGATCATGCTCTCGAAGTGCTAAGACAGACTTCAGATATGGCTTAAAATCAGCATCATCTAACCGACCAGTACAGCGATTGGTACGATTAATATTTACACCCAGTTGCTTCATTGCACGGCTAACCGGGTTTCGGATAAAGAGATCCGAATCATCGTATTTGGTCTGCGCCCAATTCCAGATCGACCTAAGAATACGCATAGCGCAATCGAGCTGGGTTTTACCACGACCTACTTTCTGGAGATAAACAGTTTTTACCTGCTCTGGCGAAATACTGTGTAATGGCAGGTCTAACAGGTCAACTAAGAGAACCTCGCATTTATTTCTGATATCCACTAAATAACGCTGACCTGATCGCCTCTCGGCAATAAACCCATCTGGCAGGCATTCATCACTTTCATCAACCGGTGTTCCGTAGATCATATCTTTAAATGAGCGCCTTGCCTCTATCAGGACTTGATTATCAGCCTGTTTTGCAGCTTCTTTTTGAGCTATTACTTGAGGGTCCCGGCCCTCCTGAATTTCCAAAAATAAGCTATCAACCTTCTGCCGTAGTTCTGAAATGGTGATCTCAGCATTACGAGCTTCGCCAACCTTCATTATCTGGCGCTTATACATACGACTCTTATATTCACCACGAACTCGAATACGAGCATACATACAAAAAACACTATCAATATAGGAACGTCCAGGCCTAACTCGAACAGCCAGGTGACTATCAGCATCATAAATATAGGTTTCTTTGGTAAACTCTCCTCGATTAATACGATTCTCAATGGCTTTCAGATTCGGTTTATTGAACTTGATTCGGTTGTCAGATATAGCTCCCATAAGATCTCCTTTTGTTCATCCTCACCGGCAAAATCTGGGATGCAAATGGGATGCAAATGAAAGTAATTTTTGCATCCCAAGAGAAATCTTGAGTAACACCAGAATTGCCTACCGCAGACAGAATATAGATACAAAGCCTTTTATATCAACAACATAGAGAGCTTTAATCTACTTCGCGGAACGTTATTCAACGTCGAGAAATGAGTATAAAGAGTGAATTCAAAATCCCCCGCCCTTAAAAGCGTGCCGGTTCGAGTCCGGCCTCTGGTACCAATACAAAACTCCGCCTCACTTAGGCGGATTTTTTTTGGCTGCTTGAAGTCGGTGAGAAATGGCACTCCGGTTCGACCGAATGGGACGCCATCAGGGCGCCGAAGCAAAACGTCGGCGGGGTAAAACCCCGAAAAGCATCGCCAAGATGCTTTGAGTCAGTCCGGCCTCTGGTACCCCTTCATTATCATGTAGCCAACAGGCTGCAAATCTCTCCCCATCAAACTGCAAATCTGCCAGCTGTAATACCGGCAGGTTTTTATGCTATGGGCAGCATCAAAAAAATAAGGAAAGAGTTGCGGGCTCAAAAGAAACTTGTGTGGGCAACGCAAGTGGTTTTGATTGTAATCAGCTCACATGCTCGTCAAGGTATTTGTTTACCTCGGCTTCAATCATGCCTTTGAGGGCTGACATCAGCAGACCCAGTTTGACGTTCACTTCCAGGTGGGATTCGTCGAAACTCACTTTGGCATCGACGCCGCTGTACTTGTAGTGAACCATATCTCCCTCCCACCGGTAATCGCCACCGAACTTGCTCTTCAGTTTTTCACCCAGTTCCTGGGTCATACTGCGAACATGTTCCCTATCCATGGTGTGGTGACGTGAAATACAAATATGGCTCATTAACTTCTGCCCTTTTATTTATTCATTTATTTTTTGTCAGCGTACCGCCAACACGTGCAAACGGATGCTAGCCCTGTTTCTCCCGCTGGTAAAGTTCTAGGCAGGCTTCCATAAACTGCAGTTGTAGATTTCCCATGTACGGTGCCAATAGCGTCATGATTTGTAAAATAGCGCTTTGAATAAAGTCGTGTTGCTCCAGCTTTCTATTGCGCAGTTCCTGAAACTGAAACCAGTGGGTAAAAAGCAGCATGATGTTGTCTGTCAGATGCTTGACCCGTTCAGCCGCCAGGTTGGGGTCAGCAATAACACCCTCCTCCAACAAGCCTGTCAACAACTGCTCTACCCACCGTGACTGCTGTTCCATCAGACGTCGGAAACGTGGCTCAATACTTTGATACTTCTGCAGCAGGTCAGAAATATTGCGGAAGAAGAAACGGTAATTGTAGATATATTCCAATAATACGTAGAGGTGTAGCCAGTATTCTTCCAGTGTGGATTTTGCCTCCAAGCCTTCGTGCAGCAGTAATTCCACACCCGCTTCGAAACGTTGATAGAGCTCTGTCACCAGCTCGTCCTTGCCCTTGAAATGGTAGTAAAGATTACCAGGGCTGATATCCAGCTCGTTGGCAATATCCACAGCAGACAAATTCGACTCGCCTTCGTTGTTAAACAACTCCAGGCTCACCAGCAAAATATGCTCACGTCTTTTCATCCACGATTTCCATCAAATGAAAAAAATTGCATTTTTTATAGAAAGTTCTGTTTTTAGTATGCGTTTTCTAAAAATTTTCAATATTGTGGCTGTAAGTTACAGAGCAAACTGCTCATTACCAACTGCTACCGGAGATACTACTATGGCAGAGATTAAGAATGCTATTGACAAGACCGAAGAGCTCGCTCGCAAGATTTGGCTCGCTGGACTTGGCGCCTATGGTCATGGCCTTAGCAACATTCAGGAAGGCTACGAAAAAATGAACGGCTCAACACGTCGTTACTTCGATGACCTGGTAGAGCGCGGCACCAAAATCGAAGCCGAAGCTAAAACCAAACTGGATCAAACCGGTGACAAGCTGAAAGAAGCCGGTGACAAGCTGAAAAGCCAGAGTGAAAAACTGAAAGCTCAAGGCGAAAAACTGAAAATTCAGGGCAAAAACCTGAAAAAAGATGCAGTGAAAGAAAGCATCACTGCCAAGGTTGATGAAATTCGTGGCAAGGTTTCCTCCAAGATCACCATGCCCACTATGCCGTCAATGCCCACCATGCCGTCTTTTGGCAAGGAAGAGAAACTGACTGAACTGAGCGCCAAGCTGGATGAGTTGATCGGCGCGGTAACTGCACTCGTCGCCAAAGAGGCTGAAGAGAAGCCAGCTCCCGCTGCGAAAACTCCTACCCCAAGAAAGCCCGCTGCCAAAAAACCTGCAGCGAGCAAAACAGCGGCTGCCAAGTCAGAGTAAGTTAACGAATAGTCTTACCCCCCTTGCTCGCAAGAGCAACTAGTGCCACAGGCCACTTCCCATAGGCCTGATTTTATAGGCCGCCTGCCAAGGCGGCCTTTTTTTATCTGCGTTCTGCATAACCCATAGTACGAATTCTGAAACGCCGAAGAGTTTGCTAGACTCCCCCAGCCCAGAACTAACCGGAATAAAACCTTGAACCTAGAAACAAACACTGCCCTGCCTCCGGCCTCCCTCATCAGGCGACTGATGGCAATGATCTACGATGCATTCCTGCTGCTGGGTATCACCTTTGCGTACGGCGTGGTCGTGTTCCTGTTACGCAAGTTATTTGGCGACGATACTCTGCAAGCACCCCACGGTGCATTGCAGGCTTTCATTCTGCTTGGACTCCTACTTTGCTGGGCGTTTTTCTATGTCTGGTGCTGGCAGCGCAGCGGGCAAACCCTGGGCATGAAATCATGGCGTATACAGTTGCAGGCTGAAGATGGCAGTCTGCCCGACTGGAAAATCTGCTGGATTCGCTGCCTGCTTGCGCCCATCTCACTGGCAGCATTGGGTATTGGATACTTCTGGTGTCTCTTCGATAAAAATGGCGACTGTCTGCACGATAAGTGGAGCCATTCCCGTACTCTGCTGTTACCGAAGCCAGCGAAAAAGAAGAAAGCGTGAAAATAAACCGATTGTCAGGATGCCCGACGTAATAGCCAGAGGCCAATCAGCGCGCAGATGAGTGCCGGAAAAGCCACAGCAAGAAACGGGTAAAAACCAAACACAACGCTGGCGGGCCCCAGCAGGTCCTGAGCGGTGCGGAAAACCAGTCCTACGACCACACCGGCAAAAATTCGATAGCCCATGGTGACCTGCCGCAAGGGGCCGAAGACAAAAGAAATCGCTATCAATACCAGGCTCACGATAGTGAATGGCTGCAGCGATTTTTTCCAGAAGGCCAGCTGGTACTTGGACGATTCCTGGCCCTGCTCTTCCAGATAATTGCTGTAGTTGTAGAGACTGTGGATGGCCAGGGACTCCGGCGGGAACACGATCAGGTTCAGTAATTCCGGCGACAAATTAGTTTCCCATTTGCGGGTCACAAACTCCTCGACATCAGTGCGATCATCTAGAAAATTAGTCACCACACCACGCTCTTCCACCCAATGCTCACCCTGGAAGGTGGCGCGCTCGGAGAAGCTCGCCTGCAACAGGCGGTGATCCTCGTTGAAGCGGTAACGGGTGACACCGAACAACACTCCGCCCGGGTAGACTGCATTGAAATGCATGAAGTCGTGGCCTTCCTTGTTCCAGAAGCCGCTATCAGTTTCCTGGGCGCTCTCACCCCCCTTTAACAACATGCGACGACTCTCTGCATATTGGTCTGAGAAAGGAACGAGATATTCACCCATCAGGGCACCCGCCAGTATCAGCCAGAGAATGGGGCGGATGACGAGCCAGACGATGCGCATCACCGAGACCCCAGCAGCACGCATGACCACCAGCTCGGAATTATTGGCAAGCATACCGAGACCGATAAGGCAGCCGATCAAGGAGGCAATGGGAATATTTTCGTAGATGCGCGATGGCAGAGTCATCGCCACATAAATCATCACCTGATTAAAGGTGTAGTTGTTGGAGATATCCCCCACGCCATCAATCACCGCGCCGATCGCATCCAGCGCCACGATCACCAACAGCACCAGGGAAATGGCCCCCAACACCGATGCCGTCACATAGCGAGACAGTCGCGGCATGGGCTGGTTATCACGAAGCAGTTTCTTCATGACCGGCCTCCTTCTTCATCTGCCTGACTCTGACGATCAAACCTTTTATTTGGTCACCCAGCTCACTGCGGAAGTAAATCACTGCAGCAATGGCCACAAACAATAAATGTACGCTCCACAAACCGACGATGGCCGATACTTTGCCATCCTCTGCCATGCCCCTGGCACCGTTCAACATCACCAGGTACACCACATACAACAGCACGGCCGGCACGATCCGGGCAAAGCGACCCTGTCGTGGGTCTGTCTTGCTCAACGGAATGGCGATCAGACTGACCACCAGCACCAGAATGGGAACCGACAACCGCCATTGCACGGCGGCCTTATGAGCGGGTTGATCGGAGTCCAGCAACTCGACGGTGTACATAGTGTCCACCTTGTCACGACGCCGCGGCTGCGGGGGTTTGCCCAGTCGCTGGCCGTATTCCTCAAACCGTGTAATCTGGTAATCCGCCTGCCCGGGGTTTCCCTGGATGCGGAAGCCTTCGCGCAACACCAGGAAACTCGCGCCCTGCTCCGTGCGGCGATGATGGCCACTCTCGGCAATCACCAGCACCAGCTGGCGGCCGTCCTCGGCATCGGGGTTGTTTTCGGCAAGAAATACATCGGTCATTTCCCCATCCTTGGTGACTTCCTCGGTATAAGTCACCGAGCGACCGCCCGAGAGAGGGTGAAAATGCCTTGCCATCAGACCATCCAGCTCGCCCCGCTCTTTCTGTGCATTCAACAACGCTTCCGCTTTGCGCAAACCGGTAGGGCTAACATCAACACTCAGCCAGCCCACCACCATGGCAATAATGACACCGGGAATCATCGTATAAACGATCAGCCTTTTCGGGCTCATACCACAAGCGACCATGACCGTCATTTCGCTCTGCACGTAGAGGCGTCCGTAGGACAGTAATATCCCAAGGAAAAATGCCAGGGGAAGAATCAGCTCAATGAACCCCGGCAGGCGATAACCGATAATAGCGAGCAAAATGCCGGCATCCAGTTCACCGGCGGCCGCTTGCGCCAGGTACTTCACAAACCGGCCACTGACGATCACCAATAGCAAAACAGCGCAGACACCCAGGGTGGTGGAAAGCAGGTCTCTTGCCAGGTAGCGAAATATCAGCAACGAATTATTCCTGTTATGCTTGGCCGATGTTAATGGGAGTTGTTGACACAATTATCCAGAATTAGACTCCCGATGTCTCGTACTCTCTGCCACTCTGGAGAACCCATGGAACTGAATGCCCTTACCGGGTCCCTGTCTACCCGCAAAACTGAATGCCTGGCCGTCGCCTTTGGCAAAGATGGTCTCGACAATGCCGAACTGAATTCGCTGGACAAAGCCAGTGGCGGACTGATTGCCCGACTGGTGAAAAAGGGAGACATCAAGCCGACACACAACAATTTCCTCATGATCAGCGAGCCGCCCGGACTGGCCGCCCAACGCCTGCTCATATACAGCACAGGTAAAGACACACTCAACGAACAATCGTTCCTCGAACTGCTTTCGGGTCTCGCTGGCCAGCTAACCAAGTTGCCAATCAAATCCGCTGCTGTTTCCCTGGAAGGTGTCGAGGTCAGCGACCGTGACACCCCCTGGATGGCACAACAGCTAGGCCGCCGCCTGGGAGAAGCCAGTTACCTCTTTAACCCGTTCAAGTCTGCCGACAAGAAACCCACCACCCTGAAAAAAGTCTCCCTGCTTCAAGCAGGACGCCCAGGGTTGGATGCCAACAAACGTGCCCTGGCCATCGGCACGGCCATCGGTAACGGCATTAACCGGGCAAGGGAACTAGGGGACCTGCCGGGCAATATCTGTACCCCCTCATACCTGGCCACCCAGGCAAAAAACCTGGCAGGCCATTACAGCAACATGGCCTGCAAAGTACTCACAGAAAAACAGATGCAGGACCTGGGCATGGGTTCCCTGCTGTCGGTCACGGCGGGAACCGAACAGCCAGCAAAAATGATAGTACTGGAATACAAGGGCGGCACACGTGGCAGCAAACCGGTGGTGCTGGTGGGCAAAGGGGTCACGTTCGACTCCGGCGGCATCAGCCTGAAGCCCGGGGCTGGCATGGATGAAATGAAATACGACATGTGCGGCGCCGCCAGTGTTTTTGGCACTCTCTCCGCAGCCGCAGACTGCCAGCTGCCCCTCAACGTTGTCGGCATCATACCCACGGTGGAAAACATGCCCAGTGGCCGGGCCACAAAACCCGGTGACATCGTCACCAGCATGTCCGGGCAGACCATTGAGATTTTGAACACCGATGCTGAAGGACGTTTGATTCTCTGCGACGCCCTGACCTACGCCGGTCGTTACAAGCCCTCCGTAGTGGTCGATATCGCCACGCTGACCGGTGCCTGTGTAATGGCCCTGGGCAGTCATGCCAGCGGACTGCTGAGCAATGACGATCCGCTGGCCGAGCAGCTGGAAACAGCCGGCAAAAACAGCGGCGATCGCGTCTGGCGACTGCCGCTGTGGAAGGAATATGACAAGCAACTGAAGAGCAACTTCGCCGATATGGCTAACATCGGTGGGCGCGAGGCCGGAACGATCACGGCTGCTTGTTTCCTCGGCCGCTTCACTAAAAACTATCGCTGGGCGCACCTGGATATTGCTGGCACTGCCTGGAATAGTGGTGCCAATAAAGGGGCTACCGGCAGACCGGTACCCCTGCTCATGCAATTTCTGCTGGAGCAGGCCGCACAGTGACCCACGTTAATTTCTACAAGTTGTCGGGGGATTTCGACGCAGCCCTGGTACTCGCCTGTCGTCTTACGGAGAAAGCCTTTCAGCAGGGCTTGCAGGTGTTGTTGTACACCCCGGACGAGGCGACCTCCCGGCAACTGGACGAACTGCTATGGTCCTTCAAGCCCAGCGCTTTTTTGCCCCATGCCGTGGAAGCGACCCCGGCATCTGACATCGCCATCAGTCACGGCGATGATCCCGGCGAGCACCACGGCATTCTCATCAACCTAGCTGACGAAGCACCCGGCTGGTTCTCACGTTTTGAGAAGACCATTGAAATCGTCTACGATGAGCAGCAGGTAATTGACAGTAAACGTGAGCGCTTTCGTTTTTATAAAAGTCGCGGCTACCCGTTGCAGTACCACGACCTGAGCAAGCCAGAATAATTGATGTGCTGTCGACACCTACTGTTCCGGCCACAAACCATCAGAGGTTCCTGCCTTGACCGACAATACAGGCAAACAGGGCGACACCCAGAAGCACCTTATTGAGGAGCTGGATCAACTGCACTTTTCCCTGCACGATGGCGAGGAATTGCAGCGTGACATTCCACTGTTGAACGAACCACTGCAGCCCGATGAAAACGACTTCGATCTCGACATTCCCATCCTGACCGACAGCTGCGACGACGAAACCCCGCCAGAGCAGTCTGCCGATTCGCCCCTCGCCAATACAGGCGCTGAATATGCAACCGCTGAAGATAGCCTCTCAACACCTGCCGGTGATAGCTCCATAGATGCCACCGACGAACTGGACAGCCTGCTGGATGAGCTGATCGCCGATCATCTGCCAAAGCTTGAAGAAAAACTTCGTGGCCGCCTGCGGGAAATGATTCAACAGGGTCAACTGGACCTTCTGGACAACCCTGATCTCAATAACCACGTCGACGAAGGCTGACCTGATCATTATAATTCCCGCCTTCATCTGTCCCTGCCACAGTGGCGGAGCGCACAGTAATTTCCCGGCCCCTACGAGTAAACATGGAAAAGACCTTCAGCCCCCAGGACATTGAAACCAAGTGGTACCAGACTTGGGAAAGCAACGGCTACTTCAAGCCCAGCGGTGACACCTCGGCCGACCCCTACAGCATCATGATTCCACCGCCGAATGTTACCGGCAGCCTGCACATGGGACACGGCTTCCAGGAAGCCATCATGGATGCCCTGATCCGCTACCACCGCATGCTCGGCAACAACACCCTGTGGCAAGTGGGCACCGACCACGCCGGCATCGCCACTCAGATGGTTGTAGAAAGATTGTTGGGCGCCGATGGCGTGTCACGCCACGATCTGGGCCGAGAGAAGTTCATCGAGAAAGTCTGGGAATGGAAAGAAGAATCCGGCGGCACCATCACCCGCCAGCTGCGCCGCCTCGGCGCGTCTCCGGACTGGTCGCGCGAACGCTTCACCATGGACGACGGCTTCTACAAGGCCGTCCAGGAAGTCTTCATCCGCCTCTATCGGGACGGCCTGATCTACCGCGGCAAGCGACTGGTCAACTGGGACCCCATCCTGCAAAGCGCCGTCTCTGACCTGGAAGTCGAAAGCGAGGAGGAAGACGGTTCGCTCTGGCACATCGCTTACCCGCTGGCCAGCGGCCA
>JALRJN010000062.1 GCA_023261185.1 Porticoccus sp. | reverse complement strand
ATGCTGGTGGATTATGGGCAGGCAATCAAGCCCCTGAATGTCGTAGCCCGGGAAGGCAGTTGCCATTTGTGCCAAGGCTGCTTCGTCATTGGCATCCCGGTAGGTGGGAACGATCACCATGCCGTTGAAAATCAGGAAGTTGGCGTATGTGGCTGGCAATCGGTGACCATCCTCGTCGTATTTTGCCGAGGGCCATGGCATGGGCACCAGTTGGTAGGGTTGTCCGCTGGCGCAGGTCAGGGCTTGCAGCTCTTCGGCCATCTGTTGCAGTTGAGCATAGTGACTGTCGGATTCATCATCGCAGGCTTGATAAACAATGACGTTGTTCGGGCAGAGCCGGGCGAGGGTGTCGATATGGCAATCGGTGTCGTCACCTTCCATGGCACCGTGGTGCAGCCAGTTGATTTTGCGGACGCCGAGATCAGCGCATAGTTGTTGCTCAATCTCCTCACGGCTCAGAGAGGGATTACGATTGGGGTTCAGCAAACAGGCAGCTGTGGTGAGCAACGTGCCCTCACCATCGCTTTCGATGGAACCGCCCTCTAATACCAGGGTTTTTGGTTGCAGGGTTGCACCGGGGAAAGCTCCCTGGCGAAACAATTCCCCGGTAATGCGGTTGTCCTGCTGAAAGGCGTATTTCTCACCCCAGCCATTGAACTGGTAATCCAGCAAACAGAGGGTATCGCCTTCTGCAACGGTAATTGGGCCGTGATCCCTGGCCCAGGTGTCATCAGACACTACCGGGTAGAGGTGCAGTTTTTCCTCAGGCACGCCCAGGGCGGCAAGCCGCTGCTGTATGGGCTCAATTTCATTTGCCGGGGCACCAATAATCACATGGCCCCTGGTCGTCAGTAGCTGAACCAGTCGCTCGTAAACGGGAATGACTTCCGGCAGCAAGGGCTGCCAGTCAGTATCTTTGTGGGGCCAGGTAAGCTGGATGGCATCCTGTGGTTCCCACTCCGCGGGCAAGCGAATTTTCGGTGCGGTCATCTCTGGTCTTTATCTCCGTGAAAACGCCGGCAATCTACCATATTCGCCGTCTTTGTGGTGGTTCGTTTTACCCGTCCTTTTCCTGTGGGTGGGCTATGCTTAGTTTTGCGGTCAAGAGTGATTATGGGTGCCTGGCGACTCGTTTTGATAAAAATTTGACCCTCTTATCCAGTCGGTGTCGTCCTACTTATTGACGAGCTTAGTTCATTCCCAAGTGTCATTGTTGGCAGCCATATGCAGGCAGATACTTGGTCGTATGGGAAATCCTAACTTTCAAATTATTTAGTTTCCCAGATAAGAAATGGTGTGGGGACTTAAATAATCGCGCCTAAGCATAAAAAGCATTTGAGAAAGATAAGAGAAACAGGAGCTCTAGAGATGAAATTGCGTAATCATAGACCGAACTATAAGCAGTTCGCATACTCAACGCTGGCTGCGGCGCTGTTCAGTGCTGTAGCAGTTGGCGCTCAGGCTGCATCATTCAGTCCGGTAACGGATGCCGACATTCTTAATGACCAGGCGACCACCAATGATGTGGTGAGCTACGGCCTTGGCCCCAAAGCCCAGCGCTATAGTCCGCTGAAAAAACTCGACAAAACTAACGTTAAAGAATTGCGTCCCGCCTGGGCATTTTCCCTCGGTGGCGAGAAGCAGCGCGGTCAGGAATCACAGCCTCTGGTGAAAGACGGCGTGATGTACATTACCGGTTCCTATTCCCGTTTGTTTGCCATTGACAGTGTCACTGGTGAGGAGCTGTGGCAGTACGATGCGCGTCTTCCCGACAACATCATGCCCTGCTGTGACGTGATTAACCGTGGTGCTGCTCTGTATGACAACCTGGTGATTTTCGGCACCCTGGACGCCAAGCTGGTGGCCTTGGACCGTAAAACTGGCAAGGTTGTGTGGAAAGAGAAAATTGCCGACTACAAAGCCGGTTATTCTTTCACCTCCGCACCTCAGATCATTAAAGGCATGGTGGTTACCGGTGTTTCCGGTGGCGAATTCGGTATCATCGGTAAGGTTGATGCCCGCAACGCGAAAACTGGTGAGCTGGTCTGGACCCGCCCGGTTATCGAAGGCCACATGGGCTACCTGAACGGCAAGGAAAACGGCATTACCGGTGGTGAAGCCGGTAAAACCTGGCCTGGCGATCTCTGGAAGCAGGGCGGTGGTGCAACCTGGAACGGTGGTACTTATGATCCGGAAACCAACCTGATTTATGTGGGTACTGGTAACCCGGCACCGTGGAACTCCCACACCCGTCCAGGCAACAACCTCTACACGTCTTCCCGCGTCGCGATTGATGCCGATACCGGTAAAATCGCCTGGCACTTCCAGACCACGCCCCACGATGGCTGGGACTACGATGGCGTCAACGAGCTGATTCCTTTCGACTACAAGGATGGCGGAAAAACTGTGAAGGCTGCGGCTACCGCTGACCGCAACGGTTATTTCTACGTGCTGAATCGCACCAATGGCGACTTCATCCGCGGTATTCCCTTCGTGAAAAACATCAACTGGGCCAGCGGCCTGGATGACAAAGGCGCGCCAATCTGGATGCCTGAAAATCGTCCCGGTAACCCGGCTGAAAGCGAAGATGGCAAAAAAGGTAAGTCTGTATTTGCCATTCCGTCTTTCCTCGGTGGTAAAAACTGGATGCCGATGGCCTTCAGCAAAGACACCGGCCTGTTCTATGTGCCCTCCAACGAGTGGGGTATGGATATCTGGAACGAGCCCATTTCCTACAAGAAAGGTGCCGCTTACCTGGGTGCCGGCTTCACTATCAAGCCCATTTTTGAAGATCACATTGGTTCTCTGAAAGCCATTGATCCAAAAACCGGTGAGATCAAGTGGGAATTCAAAAACAACGCGCCTCTTTGGGGTGGTGTGCTGACCACTGCCGGTGGTCTGGTGTTCACCGGTACGCCTGAGGGTTACCTGTATGGCCTCGACGCCAACTCCGGTAAGGTGCTGTACAAGTTCCAGACTGGTTCCGGCATCGTTGGCTCCCCGATCACCTGGGAACAGGACGGTGAGCAGTATGTAGCCGTTATCTCCGGTTGGGGTGGTGCTGTACCTCTGTGGGGTGGTGATGTGGCCAAACGCGTCAACTACCTGAACCAGGGCGGCACTGTTTGGGCCTTTAAACTGCCTAAATCCTGATTCTCCGTAGCAGTAGTGGCAAAGGCCCGGTGTACTTTGTGCATCGGGCCGATGTCTGCCTGACGGCTTAAGAAGCCGAATCATTACCACCTGAATTCCGATAATAAATACGCACGCTGGTTGCTGCGATGGTAAGGATTGAACGGATGTTCGCGAAAAATGGGTTGGCACACACACTATGGCTGACCGGGCTGTTGATCTTCGCCCTTCTGTCAGCGTTTACAGTACATGCGGCACCCGACGAGGAAAGCCAGGAATTGCGTGCCAATTGGCAGGCGACAGAAAGCTGGCGAGACTTATTTCCCACCGCCAGTGAACTGGGTGAAAAAGACACCGCACTGGGTATCTGGCCGGTGTTCCGCGGTGCGGCATTACTCGGCTATCTCTTCGAATCCAATGATTTTGTGGCGATTCCCGGTTTTTCCGGTGAGGTTGTCAATGTGCTCGTGGGTATCGATACCCAGGGCATTTTCAAAGGGGTCAAGTTGCTCAAGCACCATGAACCCATCTTTCTCCACGGCCTCGGCGAACCGCCTCTGCTGGAATTTTTGCAGCAGTACAAAGGGCTTTCTGTGGCCGACAATATCAAGGTCGGTAAACAGCGGGCGGGGGCCAATGTTTATATCGATGGCATTACCAAGGCGACCGCCTCTGTGGTTGCCGTTAACGAAACAGTTTTGCTGTCCGCGCTGAAGGTGGCCCGTGAAACCCTGGAAGGTTTCGAGCCGAGGGCGATTGCCACCGTCAAAACCGGGGAATTTCATCCCCTGAGTTGGGACGAGATGTTGCAGCGCGGCTATATCCAGCATGTACGTATTGCTCACGATGAGGTGGCCGCCGCATTTGCTGGCACCGCCGTCGAAAACCTCAACGACGTCGCTGATGAAAATGGCGATGGCATCTTTATCGAATTTTATTACTGCTACCTGAACGTGCCCGATATTGGCAAGAACCTGCTCGGGGAAACCGACTACGCGCGGTTGCTTAGGGAGCTGGGGCCGGGCAATCACGCGGTAGCAGTGATGGCCGACGGTGATTACAGCTTTGTCGGCGAGGACTTTGTGCCCGGTTCTGTGCCGGATCGTCTCGCGGTTCACCAGCAGGAACTGCCCATCGAAATTCGCGATATGAATTTCTATGACTATGACGAAGTCAACTCTCCCTATATGGGCAACTTCGACACCAGCAAAATTTTCCGCATCAAATCCCAGTCGGACTTTGATCCCGGCGCACCGTGGGAGCTGTCACTGGTTGTCAGCCGTTCCCGGGGCATGTTATTTGAAACGTTGAGTGCTTCATTTCCCTCCAACTACCAGTTGCCAGCCACATTCTTTGTCTACAACGAGAATGTCGACGATGAGCTGAAGCGTGATGCGCCCTGGGTGATTATCTGGAAGGGGCGTTTCTGGGAGGTGGTAGTGTTGTCTCTGAGCCTGGTGTTGTTGACGGCTATTATGGTCTTCCAGCACCGACTCAGCCGTTACCCGAAACTCTTTCACCGCCTGCGTTGGGGCTTTCTCTGGTTTACCCTGATTTTCATCGGGTGGTACGCCCAGGGGCAGCTGTCGGTGGTGAATATTTTCACCATATTCCAGGCGATGATTTCCGGCTTCCGCTGGTCAGATTATCTGATCGATCCGATGCTGTTCATTCTCTGGATCTATGTCTTTATTTCTCTCTTCATCATTGGCCGTGGTCTGTTTTGCGGCTGGCTCTGCCCGTTCGGTGTGTTGCAGGAAATGGCCAGCTGTATCGCCAAAAAACTCAATATACGCCAGTGGAAAATTTCCTACCGCGTACATACCCGTTTGTGGTTGGTGAAATATGTGGTGCTGATACTTCTGGTGGGTATCTCCTTCTACTCGTTGACGGCGGCGGAAATACTGTCAGAAGTGGAGCCGTTCAAAACAGCGATTACCCTGGTGTTCGTTCGTTCCTGGCCGTTCGTTCTTTACGCCGTGGGTTTGCTGGTGCTGAGCCTATTTGTGCACAAGGCCTACTGCCGCTACCTGTGTCCCCTGGGTGCTGGGCTGGCAATACTGGGGTGGTTCCATCGCTTTGAATGGCTGACCCGACGCAGTGAGTGCGGCAGTCCCTGTCAGCTCTGTAAACACAAATGTGAAATTGCTGCGATCACCCCGCAGGGCAAGGTGGATTACAACGAATGTATACAGTGCCTGGAGTGCATTGTTTATTACAACAATGATGATTTGTGTCCCCCGTTGATCAACCAAAAAAAACGTGGCCAGTCAACCGAGAATATTGTTCAGGTTATTGATTTAAAACAATAAAACCGAGTTCTCCAGGGCGCCCGAAAAGCCTCGAAAAATTAGCTGTTAAGGCGTTGCTTCAGGCCTCCTACTAAAGACCTGCTTTCTCGACCCCAAAGTAGAATATTAAGTTTTCCACCCGAGTCTATTATTGGTCACTAAGGGCGATTCTGAAAAAGCGATTTAGCAACACAGGCACTGATAAAGCCCGCAGATAATAACCGGCACAATTTGTTCCATTCTGGAACGCCGCTGATAAACACAGATTAAACGAACATGGTTAGGAGTGAGTCATGATTTATGCGCAACCGGGAACCGAAGGTGCTGCAGTCTCTTTTAAGTCTCGTTACGAGAACTATATTGGGGGTGAGTGGGTAGCGCCCAAAGAAGGCAAATATTTTGAAAATGCCTCGCCAGTCACGGGTAAGGTATTTTGTGAAGTCGCACGCTCCTCAGCTGCGGACATTGAAACGGCACTGGATGCCGCTCACGCAGCAAAAGACGCCTGGGGAAAATCCTCTGTTACTGTGCGCTCCAATCTTCTGCTGAAAATCGCTGACCGTATCGAGCAGAACCTGGACAAACTGGCTGTGGCTGAAACCTGGGATAATGGCAAGAGCGTGCGTGAAACGCTGAACGCCGACATTCCCCTGGTGGTGGATCATTTCCGCTACTTTGCGGCCTGTATCCGTGCGCAGGAAGGTACTGCTGCTGAGTTGGATGAGCATACTGCGGCGTACCATTTCCACGAGCCGCTGGGTGTAGTTGGCCAGATCATTCCCTGGAATTTCCCGCTGTTGATGGCAGCCTGGAAACTGGCACCTGCACTGGCAGCTGGTAACTGCGTAGTGATGAAGCCCGCAGAGCAAACCCCTGCTTCTATTCTGGTACTGATGGAAACCATTGGTGACCTGCTGCCACCCGGCGTGGTCAACGTGGTCAACGGTTTCGGTGCCGAAGCCGGTGCCGCATTGGCGACCAATACCCGCATTGCCAAGATCGCTTTCACCGGTTCTACCCCGGTCGGTGCCAAGATCATGGAATATGCGGCGAAAAACATTATTCCTTCCACAGTCGAGCTGGGCGGCAAATCCCCCAACATCTATTTTGAAGACGTACTGCAGCAGGAAGAGAGCTTTATCAGCAAGTGCGTTGAAGGTCTGTTGCTGGGCTTCTTCAACCAGGGTGAAGTCTGTACCTGCCCGTCACGTGTTCTGGTGCAAGAGAGCATTTACGAAGAGTTTATCGAGCGTGTGCTAGCCCGTGCCGGACAGATTATCCAGGGCAACCCGTTGGATACCGATACCATGGTTGGTGCCCAGGCATCCCAGGAGCAATTGGATAAGGTCCTCTCCTATATGGATGTCGCCAAGTCAGAAAATGCAGAGTTCCTGATGGGCGGCAAACGCAACATGCTCGGTGGTGACCTTGCAGGCGGCTATTACGTTCAGCCCACGCTGTTGAAAGGTGACAACACCATGCGTGTGTTCCAGGAAGAAATTTTTGGACCCACCCTCGGTATCACTACCTTTAAAGACGAAGCGGAAGCACTGGCCATTGCCAATGACACCGAGTTTGGTCTGGGAGCAGGTGTCTGGACCCGCGACATCAATCGCGCTTACCGCATGGGGCGTGGTATTCAGGCGGGCCGTGTGTGGACCAACTGTTATCACATGTATCCCGCACACGCTGCTTTCGGCGGTTACAAGAAGTCCGGTGTGGGTCGCGAGAACCACAAGATGATGCTGGATCACTACCAGCAAACCAAGAATTTGTTAGTGAGTTACGATATTAATCCCCTAGGTTTTTTCTAAGCTGTTGATTTTCTTCCACCTCTTGGTGCTTAAATCCTCTCGCGAGGGTTTAAGCACTTTTTATTTGTGAACTGTATCGGGTGGATGCTGCCTATGCTTCAAGGGGACTGATGAATTAGACTGGGGGTGATAACTATTAGAGCATCTGTGGAGTAAATCCATGACGAATGCCGACGTCATTCGCAGGCACTATTCGTTGAGCCATGACCCGGAGGTGGTGGCCGACGAGCTGTATGAAGGCCTCTATCAGGAGCAGACCGAGTGTGTAATTTTCTTCTGTTCTGTGGAATACGATCTGCCGGCTCTGGCTGAGGCGTTAAAGAGACGTTTTGGCGACACCATGTTGATTGGCTGTACCACCGCCGGAGAAATTACGCCCCTGGGTACCTGCAAGGGCAGCATTACCGGGTTCAGTCTCCCCAAAGCCCACTTTGCCGTGGAAGCGGCGCTGATCGAAAATCTGCACCATTTTTCCTTTTCAGACACCAGCGCCCTGTTACAGCAGGTGATGCTCAACTTTAATCAAAAGGCATTGCTTCCTGTGCAGGGGCACAGCTTTGCTTTTTCGCTACTCGATGGTCTTTCCATCCGGGAAGAGTTGGTACTCAAGAGCCTCAATGATTCCCTGGGGGATATTCCACTAGTGGGAGGCTCTGCCGGGGATGATCTGTTTTTCAAGGATACCCAGGTGTTCTGCGGTGACCGTTTCTACCGCAATGCGGCCGTGATTATTCTGGTCAACACCGATTGCCCCTTTGAGGTGTACTCCACCCATCACCTCACGCCGGAAGACAATAAACTGGTGGTGACCGCAGCCGATGCGGAGGAGAGAGTCGTACTTGAGCTCAACGCCGAACCTGCTGCCCTGGAATACTCCCAGGTGGTGGGTGTGCCGATTGAAGATTTGAGTATCAACACCTTCGCCCTAAACCCCATCGGGGTGAAATTGCACGATCAGTTCCATGTTCGTTCCCTGCAGAAGGTGAACGACGACCTCAGCCTGTCATTTTTCTGTGCTATTGATGAGGGGGTAGTGCTGTCTACCTGTCAGCGGGGAAATATTGTCGAACACCTGAAGCAAACTCTGGAAGAGCTGAAAAAAAAGGTCGGACAGCCGCAGCTGGTGATTGCCTGCGAATGTATTTTTCGCCAGCTTGAAATTGATCAGCTGGATATTCGCGATGATATTTCCGCTCTCCTCAAGGATTACAACGTGATCGGTTTTGATGCTTACGGCGAGCAATATAACGGCCGGCATGTGAATCAGACCTTTTCCGGTGTGGCGATAGGTATGCCCAATGGCTAACCGTTCCGGAAAAATGCAAATACAGGCCCAGCAGCCTCCTGTGTCTGTGAGAGCCGGTAGCGATGATCCGCCGAGTATGGAATCGCTGCTGCGCGAAAATGAAAAATTAAAGAAAATTAACCGGGTTTTGATTGAGCGAATTGAGCGGGGCCTGGCAAATGACAACGGCGCCTATGCCAGCTTTGAAAGTGCCGTGGTGCTGTCTGAAAAGGTCAAAGAACGCACCCAGCAGTTACAACAGGCGTTGAAAGATCTGGAGCGGGTCAATCAGGATCTGTTCCATGCGAAGAATGAGGCCGAGCAGAAACACCAGCTGCTGATCGATGCTATTGAAAGTATCTCCGATGCCTTTGTGCTGTTCGATCAACAGCGGATTTTCGTGCTGGCCAATACCGCGTTTTATCAGCTCTGGGAAAACGCAGGGCTAGCAGGTATTGATGGCATGTCTATGCCGGAAATGCAGAAGAAAATCTTCAAGTCAGGCATTATCGATTACTCCACCTCGCAATCAGAAAAACTCACCAGTCGCAGTGAGATTTCCACCTTGGGTATTTTCCGTCTCACGGATGGTCGCTGGATGCAGGCCACCGAGCGGCCGTCCCGCGAGGGTGGCCTGGTGATGATTTTCACCGATATCACGGCCATTAAACGCAGTGAAGAAGCCAAGCGGGAAAGAGCGCTGGCAGAAAAATCAAAAATTCTCCAGTCAACCCTGGACCACCTGTCGCAGGGTGTGGCGCTGTTCAACAGCGAACACCAATTGGAAGCCTGGAATGAGCAGTTTATATCTCTGGCAGGCATATCCCCTGACTTGGCAGAGCAGGGCGTCTCATTGCAAACGCTGTTGGCTCTGGGGCGTGTGGACCCAAGAACCGTACAACGGCTCGCCTTGAGGCAGGTGGATATCCGTCTCGAACAGGCGCTGGATAACGGCACCATTATGGAAATCGAAAGCCACAATACCGGTACCGGGGCGATCGTAGTGACCTATACGGATATCACCGAACAGCGCCAGTATGAAGAGGCACTGCGGGCCAGTGAGCATCGCATTCGCCTGGTGACCGATGCCATGCCGGCGCTGATTTCCTATATCGACAGGGACCTCAATTACAACTTTACCAACCGTGCCTTTGAGGAATGGTTCAAGCAATCCCGGGATGAGATTGATCAGAAATCCATGGCGCAATTGCTGGGCCCGGAAGAGTTTGCACGCCACAGGGAATACCTGGAGCGAACCTTGGGCGGCCAGCGCGTGGTGTTTGAAATTGAGCAGCAATTGCCTGGTGGCAGTAAATACGTTCTGAAAACCTATGTGCCCAATTTTGACAGCAATGGTCAGGTGGCCGGTTTCTTTGCCCTGGAGCAGGACGTCACCCAGCAACGACTGACCTCCGAGGCACTCAATCAGGCGTATCGACACATGGAAAAGCGGGTGCTTGAACGCACCAAGGAATTGACCGAGCTGAACCAGCAGTTGCGCCTGGAGGTGACGGAGCGTCAAGAGGCTGAAACCCGGCTGTTTGAGGCCAAGCGTGAGGCGGAAATTGCCAATATTGCCAAGACTAAATTCCTGGCGGCCGTCAGCCATGATCTGCTGCAGCCCATGAGTGCCGCTAAATTATTTGCCAGTGCCCTACAGGAATACCAGTTGCCAGACGGCGCCAGCAAGTTATTGGAATCTCTGAATTACTCCATGGCAGATGTGGAGAGCCTGGTCAGCACCCTGATTGATATTTCCAAGCTGGATGCCGGTGTGGTCACGCCAGACCTGGCACCCTTTGACTGTGGTGTGATGCTGGAGAATCTGGCCAATGAATTCCACCAGCAGGCGGAGAGAAGTCAGCTTAATTTCCGTTTTGTGCCTTCGTCAGTGACCATTCTCACCGACCGTCAGCTGCTGGCGCGGATATTGAGAAACTTCCTTTCTAATGCCATCCGCTACACCGACAGCGGCGATATCCTGCTGGGTTGTCGGCGTCGCCCCGAGGGGTTGCTGATGCAGGTCTGGGATTCCGGTATTGGCATTCCCGCAGAGCAGCTGGAAGAAATTTTTCTGGAGTTCAAGCGGCTGCCTTCCAACAAACGTCGAAGCACTAATGGCCTTGGGTTGGGGCTGGCGATTGTCGATAAGATTTCTCGCATTCTCGGGCACCCGGTAGATGTCCATTCCGAGCCTGGGCGGGGGTCCGTGTTCTCTATTCTGGTGCCCTATGGCGAACGTCAGGTTCCAACGCCTGCCAGGGTATCCACTCACCCGGAAGAGCAGGGCAGTGCCCTCCAGGGTAAGCGCATTCTTGTTATCGATAACGATGTCAGTATTTGCCAGGGTATGGAAGTGCTGTTGCAGGGGTGGGGGTGTGAGGTAATGACGGCCACCGGTCTCGATGATATAGATGTGGAAGCGTTGCGCGAGGCTATGCCTGACCTGTTTATTGCCGACTATCACTTAGATGATGGCGCAACGGGTATTGATGCGGTGGAGGCCCTGCACCAGCAGTTAGGGCAGGCGGTTCCCACGCTGATGATTACCGCGAACTACTCACAGGAATTGAAACAGAAGGTCAGGAAGTCCGGGTACCATCTGCTGAACAAACCCATCAAGCTTCACAAGTTAAAAGTGATGTTGCAGCACCTGTTTCAGGGCGCTCCCAAAAAATCCATTTAGTTCGGAAGTTATTTCGAGGCTCAGTGCTGGCGATGCAGGTATTGATCAAAGTTGATCTTGCTGGCACAGAGAACGGCCTGCATGCGGTTGTGCACATTCAGCTTGCTGAGAATAGCTGACACATGGGTTTTTACCGTGGTTTCAGCAATATTCAGCTCATAGGCAATCTGCTTGTTGGATTCACCTTTGGACAGTCTTTCCAGCACTAGCAGTTGGCGTCGGGTCAGGGAAGAAATTTGCTTGGTGTCAAATGCCTGGGGTTCTTCCGGTGCAGGCCGTGAAGTGGCTTTGGTATTGCGAACAATGTCGGATGGCAGATAAACCTGTCCGGCCATGATCTTTTTAATGGCATCGCCAATGTTTTCACCACTGGCAACTTTGCTGATAAACCCCACCGCGCCATAGGTAACAGAGCGCAGCACGACATCCCGGTTGTCTTCTGCCGAAATGATCGCCACGGGAATATCGGGCGCTTCATTGCGTAGGTGAATGAGCCCATTGAGGTCTGTCATTCCCGGCATGTTCAGGTCGAGCAGGATCAGGTCCAGCTGATCGTTTTGTTCGACAATTTTCAGCGCCGCATCAAAATCTTCAGCTTCGTGGGTTATCGCATCGGGAAATGAATGTTGAATGACGCTGATGATGGCTTCCCGGTAGAGGGGGTGATCATCTGCTACAAGTATTTCATACATTTTTATGCCCGCCTAAAGTGGCCTGTTTGCCCATAAGTCTAGCATGTGGGCATGGTATCGACAGCATGCCCACAAGCACAGATAAATGGTCTCCGACTGAGAGCAATAGGGCAATGGTTTGTTTGACCTACTTTAGTCTAGCGATCTCCATCGAAAGTATGGAACGAAATGCCTAACGGACTCATACCTAAGTCAGATATCCCGCAAAAGGTGAATCTATTATCTTTGCTATCAGAGTCTCCTATAGTTAATTTGAGCCTGTATAAAAAGGCCAGAATCATTTTTGAGGGTACGAGTTATGAGTTACAAATCATTTGCCCTGGCCGTCGGGGCCTGGGGCTTGCTGATGTCTGCAAGCAGTTCTGTCTTTGCCCACGGTGATGTGACCCCGCAGGCTGTTGATGCCAGTGGCCTGGAGCCTCTGGGAGAGGAGTGGCGAGAGGAAAATCCATATTCCGGCAATGATCTTGCCATCGAGATTGGCGCTTCTGGCTATAACCAGAACTGTGCTCGTTGTCATGGCCTTGAAGCCATTTCCGGTGGCATCGCCCCGGATCTGCGCAAGTTGGAGCCCGGTATCGATGGCGACGAGTGGTTTACCTACAGGGTACGCCACGGTGCCACCCGCAATGGTATTCCCTATATGCCGTCCTTTGAGGGAGTCCTCAGTCAGGAAGCGCTCTGGGCCATCCGTGCCTGGTTGGAAACCCAATACGATCCTGACTTGTAAGGGGTGGCTATGAAGTCCCTGTTAGCGGTTTTTCTTCTGCTATTTGCGGTAGTTTCTGTTGAGGCGAGATCACTGGAGGATATCCAGGAAACTGGTTTTCTACGTATCGCCGTGTACCGGGACTTTCCGCCCTATTCCTATCTGGAAAAAGGCTCGCCAGCGGGGATCGACGTTGAAGTCGGCAAAAAGATTGCTGAGCAGTTGGGTGTGCAGCCAGCCTGGTTTTGGCTGACCGCGGATGAAACCCTGGATGATGACCTGCGCAATGCCGTGTGGAAGGGTCATTACATGGGTGGTGGCGTTGCAGATATCATGCTGCGCGTTCCCTACGACATCAATTACGATAATGACAAGGTCAGTATTGTTGCCCCCTATCACAAAGAGCGATGGACGGTAGCGCGGAACACGGAAAAACTGGCTGAGCTGGTCAACCTGGCACCATTTATGTACCACAAGGTTGGCGTTGAAGTAGACAGTGTTCCAGACCTGACCCTCACCACAGCACTGCGCGGCCGCCTGGTCGAGCAGGTGACGCACTTTTTATCCATCGATGAGGCGGTGAGCGCCTTGAAAAAGGGCGAGATTGATGCGGTTGCCGGTATGCGCAGTCAGGTGGAATGGTCTGTAAAGGCTTCGGGTGACGACTTAGATAGGCAGATGGATAGCCAGAAGTTTGCTATCTCCGATGAAAGCATCGTTAGCTGGCCCCGCCGCGCCTGGGATATCGGCATTGCTGTTAAAGCTACCTTTCCGGAGCTGACCAACAAAGTGGATGACGCGGTGATGGCCATGATCGATGGTGGACAGATGGCGCCGCTTTTCAATGAGTATCAGGTCAGTTACGAATTGCCGGCCAAGCCTGCGCCCTGATACTCAATCTCAGTCACTTTATTCATCTCTTCCTGATCAAAGCGCCATTAGAGCGCTTTGATAGACTCCTCTTCATGTCTTTTAACCACCTGTAGCTGGTTCTCGCTGTCTTCGATACTGCTGTAATCACGCAGCGAGCCGGGATCGTTCGGATCGCCAATCCATCGAGGCATTGGCCGGTAATGATCAGAAATCAGGCTGGCACTGTGATCGAGTTCGTCAAAGCTCAGCCCCACCATTTCTGCAAAGGTGTTGATGAAGTAGGCGTTGGAGTAGGGGCGGTTTTCAGCTGCCCGCCATGATGCCATATCCCGCTGTTGTCTGAACTCCGGGGAGGCCCAGACAATAAAAGGAACAGTGTACATAGCCGAGGAAGGATCACCTTCATTGCGGCCGGTAAACAGTTCGTCCGGGTTATCGTAGACCTCTTCGCCGTGATCGGAAAAATACACCAGCAGGCTGTTGCCACCTTTCTGGCGGGTATCGTCGATCAGCGTCGAGACCACCTTGTCGTTAAAGAGAATGGCGTCGTCATAACTGTTGTACTCATCCATCAGTTCCGGGGTAATCCATTCGGGGACATCTTCCCGGCCGCTGAATACCGCTTCTTCCTGCGGGTAGCGGTAGTGGTATGCGCGGTGGGTGCCGAGCAAATGCACAATGATTAACTTCTTCGCGGCAGACGTGTTGAGTGCTTCGGTAAAGGGCTCCAGCACTGCGCTGTCATACTGGCTGGCATTCTGTTCCCGGTTGTTGTTCAGGTATACCTGGTGATCTGCCAGCTGGGAAAAGGTGGTGAGCATGGTGTTGCGGCGGGTTTGAGTCTGCTGGTTGGTGATCCAGGTGATGTCGTAGCCCGCCTGTTTCATCATATTGATAAGTGTCGGTTGGGTAAAAAAGCGTTCCGGGTGCTTTGAGTCGGCAAATGAAAGAATTTGCTGAAGCGCTTCAATGGTATAGGGACGGGGGGTGACAATATCCTGGTACACCAGCAAATCACCGGCATTGCGTAGGGCGTCGAGACGTGGTGTGGTCTGGCGCTCATAGCCATATAGACTCATACGCTGGCGGTTGGTGGATTCACCAATAACCAGTACCACTGTTTCCGGCAACACTTTGTCACTATCAGTGGCTAGGTGCTGCAGTGGTTTCACCTCCCGGTTCTGGGCCAGCAGTTCTTCCATACCAGCCATCTGTTCTCGGTATTTGGTGTAACCCACAACCAGGTTCCAGGGGGCGGATGGTTCGACCCTGGCCAGCTGATGCTCCAGGGCGTTGTGTACTGTTTTGCCGGGATCAAACAGCACGGTGCCAATAAACGGCCAGAAAGCGATCAGGGTGAACACTATTGCGTAGGTCATACGTGCACGGCGGCTCATCTGAAGGGGTTGGGTCTGTCGCCACATCCAAACGGGAATGGCGCTAAAGCCGATCAGCAAGAGGGTGAACCACCATTTCCAGTAGGAAAGAATGAACTCGCTGCCTTCAGCGACATTGGACTCAAAAGCAATAAAGATGGCGCTCTGGGAAAACTCCTGCCCGTAAATGACAAAGTAAAATAACGAGACCAGGGCTGCCGGCCAGATGATGAGCCCCGCCAGTGCCAGCCATATGCGGCTATAGCGGGGCACCAGAAACATCGGTATCAGCCAGGCAAAGCTGGCTAAAAACACGTCACGTAAACCGGGGAATCCGGACATGCCGGTTGCATAGATCGGGAGTTGGTAGCTGAGAGAAAATAAGGCTACAAACAGGTAAGCCCAGAGTATGGGATGTTTGGTCGCAACGTGTCGCATGGCTGAATCCAAAGGTCTGTCAGATTTGCAGCCCACTATACGAACGCACTCTTAACACAATCTTAAGTAAAGAGGCTTGATAGGCGTGATTGTCCTTGACCGCATGTGGGGGCATCCCTATAATTCACGGCCCTTGAAGCAGCCAATTGGAGGCTTCGGGCGAAACTAGGAGTTATGACCTGGTGGGTGCAGGAGACTTGCTCAGTCTCCACGGCTGAAAAGCCATGCAGTTTGATGCGGGGTGGAGCAGCCTGGTAGCTCGTCGGGCTCATAACCCGAAGGTCGTAGGTTCAAATCCTGCCCCCGCTACCAATTATGGGTGTCAGCGAATGTTGCTGATACCGGGCGCCAGCTTTAGGCGCTGTCAAAAGGCCCCTTCTTAGGGGCCTTTTGTTAGGTACCAAAAAAGCAGTATGAAGTGGGCCGTGTGCCCATTTTTTGATTGTGAAATCATGAGGTTGCCGTGGCGACAAAAGAGGAAACGCTCAAAGCAATGATCGCCCCGGTGGTGGAAGCCCTGGGCTGTGAGTTTTGGGGGTTGGAATACTTGTCGTCAGGGCGCTCGGCACTGCTGCGTATTTACATTGATCGGGCTGAGGAAGGCGTGACGGTTGAGGACTGTGAAAAAGTCAGTCGCCAGGTCAGCAGTCTAATGGATGTTGAAGATCCCATCAGTGGAGAATATACCCTGGAGGTTTCATCCCCGGGTCTGGAGCGGCCCCTTTACAATTTGGAGCAGTTCCAAAGGTATGTCGGTGAAGAGGTGGCACTTAAGCTGCGCTTCCCCTACGAAGGCAGGCGAAAATTCAAGGGTCGCCTGAATGGTGTTGAGGGAGAGTATATTCTGTTGGTCGTCGATGATCACGAGTACCTGTTTCCTGTGGATAGCGTTGAAAAGGCAAATGTCGTACCCCGATTTTGAGGGCGATTGTGAGGCTGACTGAATGAACAAAGAAATTTTGATGGTAGTGGAAGCCGTTTCCAATGAGAAAGGTGTTTCCCGGGACGTGATTTTTGAGGCCATCGAACAGGCCCTGGCCACGGCGACCAAAAAGCGCTATGACGAAGATGCAAACATCCGTGTCGTCATCGACCGCGATACCGGCGATTACGAATCTTTCCGTTGGTGGGAAGTGATGGATGACGACACCCTCGCGGAATTAGGCACCCAGTTCACCTTGGAAGAGGCTCACGAAAAAGACCCGGCACTCAAAGCTGGTGACGTTTTTGAAGAGCAGGTGGAGAACATCGGTTTTGGTCGCATCGCTGCCCAAACGGCCAAGCAGGTCATCGTGCAGAAAGTTCGCGATGCCGAGCGTGCTCTGGTGGTGGAGCAATACCGCGACCAGGTGGGTAGCCTGATTAGCGGCACTGTCAAAAAAGTGACCCGTGAAAACATTATTGTGGATCTTGGCAACAATGCCGAGGCAGTGATGCCCCGCGAAGAACTGGTTGGCCGCGAAGTCTTTCGTATCAACGACAGGGTTCGCGCCATTCTCAAGGAAATCAATTCCGAGAGTCGTGGTCCGCAGCTTTATCTGAGCCGTAAGTGCAAGGAAATGCTGATTGAACTGTTCAGCATCGAAGTGCCGGAAGTGGCCGAGCAGGTGATTGAGATTCGTGGGGCAGCTCGTGACCCCGGTTCCCGTGCCAAGATTGCGGTGAAGACCAATGATGGCCGCATCGATCCCGTGGGAGCCTGTGTGGGTATGCGCGGTGCGCGTGTTCAGGCGGTATCCAATGAGCTCGACGGCGAGCGAATCGATATTGTGCTGTGGGACGACAACCCGGCACAGCTGGTGATTAACGCTATGGCCCCGGCAGAAGTCGAGTCCATTATTGTGGACGAGGAAACCCGCTCCATGGATGTAGCCGTGGCAGAAGAATCCTTGGCCATGGCCATTGGCCGCAATGGACAGAATGTCCGTCTTGCATCCGAGCTGACTGGTTGGAAAATCAACGTGATGACCACCGACGAAGCGGAAAGCAAGCAACAGGAAGAATCCAGTTCACTGGTATCTACCTTCATGAAGCGTCTCGATGTGGATGAAGACGTGGGTATGGTGCTTGTGGAAGAAGGCTTTACTTCCGTAGAAGAAGTGGCCTATGTCCCGTTGGAAGAGCTGGCGGGCATCGAAGGTTTTGATGAGGACGTTGCCGAAGAGCTTCGTGCCCGCGCCAAAGATGCACTGCTGACTATGGCGCTGGCCTCTGAGGAAGAGGTTTCGGAGCCGGCAGAAGACCTGCTTTCCATGGAAGGGATGGATGATGAATTGGCTCACACACTGGCTGCCCGGGGTGTGGTGACCATGGAAGATCTGGCTGAGCAGGGAGTAGAAGACCTGCTGGATATTGCTGATATCGATGAGGCACGCGCCGCTGAACTGATTATGACAGCACGGGCACCCTGGTTCGCCGATGAGGGCGACCACTAAACGATACGGCGGAAAATCGAGGAACACTGATGGCTGAAGTCACTGTAAGCGAACTTGCCAAGGTTGTCGGAGCATCCGTCGACCGCCTGCTGAGTCAAATGCAGGAGGCAGGTTTGCCCCACAACTCTCCTGACGCACCTGTCAGCGATGAGGAAAAACAGAAGTTGCTGGCATACCTGAAAGGGTTGCACGGCGAGCAAACCCGCGAACCGAAAAAAATCACGTTAAAGCGTAAGACCGTAAGTACCCTGAAAACCGGTGCGGGACGCAAGACCGTGAATGTAGAAGTGCGCAAAAAACGCACCTACGTGAAACGTGATATGGAAGAGGTTGCAGAAGAAAAATCCGAAACAGATGCAGGGCAGGAAGCACCGGCGGCTGTAGAGGCCCCTGTCAGCCGCGTTGTTGATGATGTGGAACTGCAGCGTCAGGCTGCTATCGAAGCCCGTCGCAAGGCAGAGGAAGAAGCGCGCCAGAAGGCTGAGGAAGAAGCTGCACGCAAACAGCAGGAAGCAGCTGCTGTGGAAGAAAAGCAGGAAGGGAAGTCGAAGCCTGAGGCCGTTGAGCCCGCGGTAGAACCTGTGGTTACTGACGCCCACAAGCACGTTAAAAAGCACGTCAGAGAAGGTGACGAAGCCGACGATTCTGAGGAGGCGCCCAAAAAGGCCAAGAAGCGGGGCGCTATCAAGGACCCGAAACGCAAGAAAGAAGATATCCTGAAGGCTGTGGTGGACGAGTCTGACGACACCGCCGACCAGAAAAAACCACGCCTGCGCTCTGCGACACCGGTTCCTATCAGGGTTGAGAACAAGCACAAATTCAAGAAGCCCACAGACAAAATCATCCACGAAGTAGAGGTGCCAGAAGAAATATCGGTGGGTGAACTGGCGCAGCGCATGAATGTGAAAGCCGCTGTTGTCGTAAAAGAATTGATGAAGATGGGCACCATGGCCACGATCAATCAGGCGATTGATCAGGATACCGCTATTCTGGTGGTTGAAGAGCTGGGTCACACCCCGGTAGCAGTCTCTGAGGAAGAGGCTGAGCTGAAGATGATCAGGGCCCTGCAGGCGGAAGTAGAAGAAAATCTTGAGCCTCGCCCACCTGTGGTAACGGTCATGGGACACGTCGACCATGGTAAGACCTCATTGCTGGACCACATCCGTGAAAGCCGAGTGGCCTCTGGGGAAGCGGGGGGGATTACCCAGCACATCGGTGCCTACCACGTAGATACTCCCAAGGGTACCGTGACATTCCTCGACACCCCTGGCCACGCCGCTTTTACGGCCATGCGTGCCCGTGGTGCCAAGAGCACCGACGTAGTCATCCTGGTAGTGGCCGCCGATGATGGTGTGATGCCACAAACCGAGGAAGCCATTCAGCATTCCCGGGCTGCCGGTGTGCCTATTGTGGTGGCGATTAACAAGATTGATAAGGAAGCCGCTGATCCTGATCGGGTCATCAATGAGCTGGCTACTAAAGATGTGATCCCTGAAGAGTGGGGCGGTGACGTACAGTTTGTGAAAGTCTCTGCCCACACCGGTGAGGGCATTGACGACTTGCTGGATGCGGTATTGCTGCAGGCAGAACTGCTGGAATTGACCGCCCAGAGAAGCGGCCCGGGTAAAGGTGTGATCGTTGAGTCTCGCCTTGAAAAAGGCCGCGGCGCGGTGGCAACGGCGCTGGTTCAGGCGGGAACCCTGCGCAAGGGTGATCTGGTGTTGGCTGGTGAGAGTGTTGGCAGAATTCGTGCGATGTCTGATGAAGCTGGCCGCCCTGCTACGGAAGCCGGACCATCTATCCCGGTGGAAATTCTCGGTCTGGATGTGCCTCCCGCCGCCGGTGAGGAATTCCTGGTGGTTGAAGATGAGCGCAAGGCCCGCGAACTGGCGCAAATGCGCCAGGAAAAAGCGCGCCAGGAAAAAGTGACACGTCAGCAGGCATCGAAACTGGAAAACATGTTTGCCACCTTCGAAGCGCAAGAAAAAGGTGTCATGCAGGTGCTGGTGAAGACCGATGTGCGTGGTTCCCTGGAGGCGATTCTCTCAGCGTTGGCCGATATCGGCACTGACGAAGTGGAAGTCAATGTGGTCGGTTCAGGTGTTGGTGGAATCAATGAATCCGACATTAACCTGGCGATTACAACAGGCGCCGCCGTGATTGGCTTTAACGTGCGTGCTGATAACGCTGCCCGTCAGCTGGCGGAAGAAGAAGATGTTGACCTTCGTTACTACAGTGTTATCTACAACCTGCTCGATGATGTGAAGCAGGCGTTGAGTGGTCTGTTGGCTCCGGAGAAACGGGAAGAGATTGTCGGTATTGCAGAAGTGCGCGATGTATTCCGTTCGCCCAAGTTTGGCTCCGTGGCTGGCTGTATGGTGATCGAGGGCACTGTCTATCGCAACAAGCCAATCCGTGTGTTGCGGGATAACGTGGTCATTTATGAAGGTGAACTCGAGTCTCTACGCCGCTTTAAAGACGATGTGAACGAAGTACGTAACGGCATGGAGTGTGGTATCGGTGTTAAAGATTACAACGATATCAAGAATGGCGACCAGATTGAGGTCTATGACATCAAGGAAGTGGCGCGCCAACTTTAACGGTTGCCGTAGTCGCTAACCGGTAACTTCAGGTCGACTGATTTTATGCCCAGAGAATTTACCCGTAATGACAGGGTTGCCGATGCGCTTCAACGGGAGTTGGCACAGCTGATTCGCGATGAAATGCGCGACCCGAGGTTGGGGATGGTCAACATCACTGCCGTCGAGGTCAGTCGTGACCTGTCCAGTGCCAAAGTGTTTGTGAATCTGGTGGGTGCCGAGTCAGCACAAGAGAGCGAGGCAGCCGCCGAGTTGCTCAACGGTGCAGCCGGTTTCTTGCGTTCCCAAATCGCCAAGCGTATGCAGTTGCGGGTGACCCCGCGATTGCGTTTTATCTATGACCTCAGCGGTAAACGCGGCCAGGAATTATCGGCACTGATTGAGTACGCCGTGAACAGCGATAAACAACGACACCGCGACCCGGATTCTTCCGGGGAGGAATAACCATTGGGTCGTCGTAAGGGCAGGCCGGTTAACGGCATTTTGCTGTTGGATAAGCCGTTGGGACTATCATCCAATAGTGCGCTGCAAAAAGTCCGTCGCCTGTTTGGTGCGGCAAAAGCAGGACACACGGGGAGTCTTGACCCCCTGGCCACCGGGGTATTGCCTGTGTGTCTGGGTGAAGCCACAAAGTTTACCCAGTTTCTGCTGGATGCAGATAAGTGTTATCGGGCAACGTTCCGGTTTGGCATTGCCACTGCCAGTGGTGACGCAGATGGTGCTGTGGTGAGTGAGGATGGCGCACCTGATTTGACAGAAGAACAGCTGTTGGCCGTGCTACCCGAATTTCGGGGCGACATCGAACAGGTGCCGTCCATGTATTCAGCGCTGAAGCATAATGGGCAACCGCTTTACAAGCTGGCCCGCGAGGGCGTTGAGATTGAACGCAAGGCGAGGCCGGTAACTATTTTCTCGCTAGACCTCAAGTCGTTCAGGGAAGGTGAGTTTCCCGAAGCGGACGTAGAGATTCACTGCAGTAAGGGCACCTATGTGCGCACACTGGCAGAAGATATTGGGCGGCGGCTTGGCTGTGGAGCCTACGTTTCCAGCTTACATCGCTCGGCAGCCGGTCCTTTTGATGAATCCCAGGCCATCAGTCTGCCGGACCTTGAGGCTTTGCGCGAGAGTGAGGGTGAACAGGCCCTGGATACACGGTTGCTCACCATGGACGCTGGCATTAGGCACTTGACGGCGATCGGGCTGTCAGAAGATGCAGCCTTTTACTTCCGTCAGGGGCAAGCGGTAATGGTGCCGCAGGTCTATCAACAGACCGAAGAAGGCGATATAGTGCGCGTCTTTGAAAACAGGGACGAAAATGGGGGCATATCCCCGGGTGATACCAGTGCCCTGTTTCTGGGGGTGGCGGAGGTCACCGACGACGGGCGAGTGGCGCCCAAACGACTGGTCGTATTTTAGTTATTGAGCCCTTTGGGGACGACAACGGTGGAATTTGCTCATTGAGAGCAATTGTTGGGCGGGGAGCAGTGATTGACACCCGCCTTTATTACTAGGGTACCTGTAAATATGCACGGGCACCCCGAATCGAAACCCGCATATTGGAGAAAAAACCATGTTAACTGCAGCTGAAAAAGAAGCCATTGTTAAAGAACACGCCCAGGCTGAGGGCGATACCGGTTCGCCGGAAGTACAAGTGGCGCTACTGACTGCCAATATCAACAAACTGCAAGGTCACTTCGGTGATCATAAAAAGGATCACCACTCTCGTCGTGGTTTGATCCGCATGGTAAACCAGCGTCGTAAACTGCTGGACTACCTCAAAAGTAAGGACGCAAACCGCTACACTCAGCTGATTGGAAAGCTTGGACTGCGTCGTTAATAGAATTGCTGACGGCTCCTACGGGAGCCGTTCATGCGTAAGGAATAGGTGAAAATAGTGAATCCCGTAATTAAAACATTTGAATACGGTAACCATACTGTGACGCTGGAGACCGGGCGGATTGCACGCCAGGCCACAGGTGCAGTGATGTGTACCATGGACAAGACAGCAGTACTCTGCACCGTTGTTGGTGCCAAAGACGCAAAAGAGGGGCAGGATTTCTTCCCTCTCAGTGTGCATTACCAGGAAAAAGCCTATGCGGCCGGTAAGATCCCCGGCGGTTTTTTCAAGCGTGAAGGTCGTCCGACTGAAAAAGAAACCCTGACCTCTCGCCTCATCGATCGTCCGATTCGCCCGCTGTTCCCCGATGGCTTCAAAAATGAGGTGCAGGTTGTTTGTACCGTGATGTCAGCGGAAAAAAATGTCGATCCCGATATTGTGGCCATGATCGGTACATCTGCTGCGCTGGCGATTTCCGGTGTGCCTTTCAACGGCCCCATCGGTGGTGCCCGAGTGGGCTACAACCGTGAAAAAGGTTACCTGCTGAACCCGACCTATTCTGAATTGGAAGACTCCGATTTGGATATGGTGGTAGCCGGTACCCGCGAAGCTGTGCTGATGGTTGAGTCCGAAGCCCGCGAGTTGCCCGAAGATATCATGTTGGGCGCTGTGCTCTACGCTCACCAGGAAATGCAGGCCGTAATTCAAGTCATCGACGAACTGGCCCTCGAAGTAGGCAAACCCCGCTGGGAGTGGCAGGCAGCGCCTGTCAACGAAGCTTTGGCCGATGCTCTCAAGGCACAGATTGGTGAAGCGCTGGATGCAGCCTATCGGACTACTGATAAACAACAGCGTGTTGCACAACTCGACAGCCTGCGTAGCCAAGCTATCGCTTCACTGGCCAATGAAGAGTCTGGTGTGTCTGAAGAAGACGTGCGCGATGCGTTCAAAAAGCTCGAAAAGAAAATTGTTCGTGGTCGCATTATTCGTGGTGAACCCCGTATTGATGGCCGTGATGGCAAAACCGTTCGCGGTATTGATGTTGAAGTTGGTGTTCTGGCCCGAGCCCACGGTACGGCCTTGTTCACCCGCGGTGAAACCCAGGCGCTGGTCGTTGCCACCCTTGGTTCCATGCGTGATGCACAGATGATTGATGCCCTGGAAGGTCGTCGTGAAGACCCGTTCATGCTGCACTACAATTTCCCTCCCTATTCGGTGGGCGAGTGCGGTCGCATGGGTGCCACCGGTCGCCGGGAAATCGGTCATGGTCGTCTGGCTCGCCGTGGTATCGCCGCAGTGCTGCCTAACACGGAAGAGTTTCCCTACTCCATCCGCGTCGTGTCTGAAATCACTGAATCCAATGGCTCCAGCTCCATGGCTTCCGTGTGTGGCTCCAGCCTGGCATTGATGGATGCTGGCGTGCCCCTGAAAGCACCTGTTGCTGGTATCGCCATGGGCCTGGTCAAAGAGCCCGACGGCTTTGCAGTTCTCACCGACATTCTCGGTGATGAAGACCACCTCGGCGATATGGACTTTAAAGTGGCCGGTACTGCCCAAGGCGTGACCGCACTGCAGATGGATATCAAGATCGAGGGTATTACTGAAGAGATCATGGATATCGCCCTGGGTCAGGCTCTGCAGGCCCGACTGCATATCCTGGGTGAGATGAACAAGGTGATTGATAAAGCCCGCGAGGAAGTGGCTGAGTCTGCACCTCGCTACCACACCATGAAAATTGATCCCGATAAAATCCGCGATGTGATCGGTAAAGGTGGTGCAACAATCCGTGCATTGACTGAGGAAACCGGCGCCACTATCGATATCGATGACAGCGGCACGATCCGTATTTACAGTGACGACGGTGATAGCCTCAAGGATGCGATCTACCGCATTGAGGAAATCACTGCCGAAGCGGAAGTGGGCAAGGTCTACGAAGGAACTGTGGCGCGCATTGTCGACTTCGGTGCCTTTGTGACCATCATGCCGGGAACCGATGGCTTGCTGCACATTTCCCAGATTGCCAAAGAGCGTGTGGAAAATGTCTCTGACTACCTCAAGGAAGGTCAGCAGGTTCGCGTTAAGGTGCTCGATGTTGATGCCCGTGGCCGAATCAAACTGTCCATGAAAGAACTCCTCGAGGATGAAGGGGAAACCGCTGCCGAGGTGTCGGCTGAAGATGCTGCTCAGCCCAACGAGTAATACCTTCAATAGCGATAAAAAACGGGGCTTGTGCCCCGTTTTTTTGTGCGCCGACAAAAGCGTAGGCACTCAGTGCTATCTCTGTTGTCGATAGATGACAACTTGCGGGTACAATCACTGTCCATGAATGAAGATCGCGCCATCAAGAACCCGATACAGGAATACCGCCTGTACGTGGGACGGTTGCTGTTTACTCTGCTGGTGGTGTTGATCATGGCCGGGGTATTACTCTGGCGCTATTACCATCTTCAAGTGCTGGAACACGAAGGTCTGGTGACCCTGTCAGATCGAAACCGGGTTCTCGTGGAGCCCATGCCGCCGACCCGAGGCCTCATCTATGACCGCAACGGTGTTCTGCTGGCGGACAATCGTCCCAGTTTCAACCTGTCCATCGTCAAGGAGCGTGCCGGGGATCTCGATACCCTGATTGCTGAGCTGGATCAGCTGGTGGGTGTGTCCGAGGTCGAACTGGAACGTTTCCAGAAACAAATGCAACGCCGTCGACGCCCCTACGAACCAGTGCCCCTTAAGGTTAATCTGGATGAACGGGAACAGGGTGTGCTCGCGGTAAACGAGTATCGCCTGCCCGGAGTGGAGGTGACCGTACAGTTGCTGCGCCACTATCCCCTGGGACCGGAGATGTCTCACGTATTGGGATACGTGGGGCGTATCAATGACCAGGAAATCCAGGACCTGGACCCTGTGCGTTACAGTGGCACCTTAGTGGTGGGTAAAACCGGTCTGGAAAAATTCTACGAAGATGAGTTGCTGGGACAAGTGGGTTACCAGACGGTTGAAACCAACGCCCGGGGCAGGGTGATGCGACAACTGGAGCAGACTGCTCCCGAGCCCGGCAAGGACCTTCACCTCTATCTGGATAGTCGCCTTCAGCACGTTGCCTTCGAGAGCCTGGAGGGTGAGCGAGGGGCGGTGGTGGCCATTGAAGTGGCCACAGGTGGCGTCCTCGCCATGGCCAGTGCCCCGAGTTTTGATGCCAATGAGTTTGTTACCGGGATTAGTGTCGAGAGTTATCGTGCCCTGTTGGATTCCCCTGATCGTCCGCTGTTTGACCGTGTGCTACAGGGTCAATACCCGCCTGGATCAACGGTCAAGCCTATCTACGGGTTGGCGGCATTGCAGAGTGGCACCATCAGCCAGGATTACCGCATCTATGACCCCGGTTTTTACCAACTTAAAAACGATGAAAGAAAATACCGGGACTGGAAAAAGGGTGGGCATGGCAGCCGCATTTATCTTAGTGATGCCATCATCCAGTCCTGCGATACCTTTTTTTACGATGTGGGTGTCAAAATGACTATTGATACCCTGGCGTTGTACGGCACACGCTTTGGGCTGGGCCAGAAAACGGGTCTGGATATGCCCTCAGAGCGCGCGGGTATCATGCCATCCCGGCCCTGGAAGAGGGCTGCCAAGGGGATTGCCTGGTATCCCGGCGATACGGTCAATACCAGCATTGGGCAGGGGTATACCTTGGCGACACCCATGCAGTTGGCCGTGGCTACCTCACGTCTGGCCAGTCGCGGCGAGATTCGCTCTCCGCAACTGGTGAGAAAACAGCACAGCATTCCCCCACCCGCGGGGATCATTAAGGCCTCGGAAAATAACTGGAACTACGTGCACACGGCTATGCAGGAAGTGGTGCACGGTTTGCGGGGAACAGCCAAGGGCATCAATAAGGGCCTGAACTATCATATTGCTGGCAAGACAGGTACGGCCCAGGTGATCGGTATCAAGCAGGATGAGGAATACGATGCGGAAAAAGTGGCCAAACGCAATCGCGATCACGCCCTGTTCATCGCCTTTGCACCTGTTGAAAATCCACGAATTGCCGTGTCCGTACTGGTGGAAAATGGTGAGCACGGCAGCAGTACTGCAGCCCCGGTAGCGCGCAAGTTAATCGACGCCTACATGGCCTATTACCCGGATGCTCTGGTGAAAGAGGTGGCCGATGAGTCAGGGTGATTTTGTTCGCCGTATGGGTTCCGGCGGGGCCGCCATTTATGGTGCGCCTAGCCAATGGCAGAGGGTGCATCTGGATGTGCCGCTGTTCCTGTTGTTAACCCTATTGGCAGCGGTTGGTTTATTTATTCTCTACAGTGCCAGTGGTCAGAGTCTCTATTATGTTCAGCACCAGCTGGTGAACTACGCGGTGGGTTGCGCTGTCATGGTGGCGACCGCTCAGGTGCCGCCAAGACTGATGGCCCGATGGGCTTTTTTGCCCTACTTCGGTGGTGTGTTGTTGCTACTGGCGGTGTTGTTTATGGGGGTCGGCGCAAAAGGAGCCCAGCGCTGGCTGGAAATTGGTGGCATTCGCTTTCAGCCATCGGAAATCCTCAAGGCGGCGGTGCCCTTGATGCTTGCCAGCTACCTTGGACAGAGAGCAATTCCGCCACGTTTCATGCATGTGATAGCGGCGCTGATATTCATTGCCCTGCCGCCGGTCCTGGTGATATTACAGCCAGACCTGGGCACCGCCATTTTGATTGCCGCTTCGGGTTTTTTTGCACTGTTCCTGGCGGGGCTGCCAAAGCGGTATCTTGCATTTGCGGGTGTGGCGGCGACAGCCCTGCTGCCGGTAATGTGGTATTACGTTCTACACGATTACCAGCGTCAGCGTATTCTGACGATGTTTAATCCAGAAGCAGACAAACTGGGTGCCGGCTGGAACATTATTCAGTCGACCATTGCCATTGGTTCGGGTGGTGTACACGGCAAAGGCTGGATGCTGGGAACCCAGTCGCAACTGGATTTCCTGCCGGAAAGCCATACGGATTTTATTATTGCGGTGCTGGCGGAAGAGTTTGGGCTGGTGGGTGTGATGCTATTGATGGGACTGTATCTGCTGATCATTGTCCGTTGTATCATCATCTGCTTGAGGGCCCAGAGCATGTTTGGACGCTTGTTGGCGGGGAGTGTTACGCTGACTTTCTTTGTCTATGTGTTTGTGAATATGGGAATGGTTTCCGGCATTTTGCCCGTGGTGGGGGTGCCCTTGCCTCTGGTGAGCTATGGTGGCACTTCCATTGTGACCCTGATGTTAGGGTTTGGTATGCTGATGGCGGTTAGTACAGAGAAAAAACGATCCATTTGATAATTGAGGCTGGTGAGGGGTAAGGGCCTAGCCCTTGATGAAAATATGAAAAAAAGAGTGGTTTTTGCGTTAGCTGTATTGTTGTCTGTTTCGGTGCAAGCCGGTTATCTGGATTCTCCCAAGGCCAAAGCCTTTGCTGATCGTATGGTGGCAGAACACGGTTTTGATCGCGGTGAAATCGATGCGCTGCTCGATAATGCAGAAAAGAAACAGTCCATTATTGATGCCATGGAGAGGCCGGCAGAAAAGGTCAAACCCTGGAAGGACTACCGCAAAATTTTTATCACCGAGAAACGTATTACGGAAGGGGTTGATTTCTGGCGTCACAACCGTGAAGCCCTTAAATTGGCGTCGCGACAGTACAATGTGGCACCGGAAGTGATTGTTGCCATTATCGGCGTGGAAACTTTTTATGGGCGGATCAAGGGCGGGTTCCGGGTTATTGATGCCCTGTCGACATTGTCATTTGATTACCCGCCTCGCAGCGCCTTTTTTACCCGTCAGCTGGAAGAGTTTCTGCTGCTGGCCCGTGAGCAGCGCCAGGATCCCCTCAAATTGACCGGTTCCTATGCTGGCGCCATGGGTTATGGTCAGTTCATACCCAGCAGCTATCGCAGTTTCGCTGTGGATTTTGACGGCGATGGCTTCGCTGACATCTGGGATAATCGCTCCGATGCCATCGGCAGTGTCGCCAATTATTTTGCCAAACATGGCTGGGTCATGAATGAGCCCGTAGTAGCCCGTGCGCGCGCCGAGGGTGACCTGGATAACACGTTATTGAATAAGCTGGCGCTGGATAAAACCCTGGCTGAATGGTCGCAGTTGGGAATACAGGTCGAAGATAAGTTGCCCGCAGACAGCAAAGCCCTGCCTTTTACGCTGGAAGCTGAGGACGGTGAGCAGCTGTGGCTGGGGCTGAATAATTTTTACGTTATCACCCGTTATAATCGCAGTACCATGTATGCCATGGCGGTACACCAGCTGAGTCAGCTGATTCTGGAGCGTGTTGGTGAAAGCAATCTCTAGACGTTTTACTCCGTGGGCTGTGCTGGCCGTCACTGTGCTCCTGTTTCAGGGTTGCGGCGGTAGCGGCAGTAGTAAAGGCGGGTACGGGTATGGTGATGGTCCTCCGCCTAAGGATGTGGACGTCGCACATATTCCCGATGCTGTGCCGAAGGTAGAGCCGGTTACCAAGGCTGGTAACAAAAGCCCCTACACCGTGTTTGGTAAAACCTACGAAGTGCTACCTTCCAGTCTTGGTTTCAGGCAGCAGGGTATGGCCTCCTGGTATGGCAACAAGTTCCACGGCCGCAATACCTCAAATGGTGAGCCTTACAGCATGTACGAAATGACAGCGGCACATAAAACCTTGCCGATACCCTGCTATGTACGTGTCACTAATGTCGAAAATGGTCGCAGTGTGATTGTCCGGGTCAATGATCGCGGTCCCTTCCACGGCGACCGCATTATTGATCTCTCTTATGTTGCCGCAAAGAAGCTGGGGTATTCAGACAGGGGTACGGCAAAGGTAATTGTGGAAGCGATCGATCCGCTTAAGTACCAGAAAAATTCTGTGGAACAGCCGCATATCTACAGTCAGCCCAGCGTGATTCCTTCGGCGCAGCCGGTGGCCAGTGCCGATGACTATAGTCTGCCGGGTAATACTTACCTCCAAGTGGGCGCTTTTTCCACACACACGGCCGCCTCGACGTTGTCGCAGAAAGTGCAGAGCCTAACGGAGGTTCCCGTGGTGGTAAGGCAGCAAAGCCAACCAACAACCCTGTACAAGGTGTTGGTGGGACCGTTAAGCGATAATGACACGCTGTTGAATCTGCGCAATTTGCTGCAGCAGCGGGAGAATATCAGTCCCTTTGTGGTCTACGAATAACTTTACCTGAAAGACCGGCGGGCCTCGTGCTAGAATTTCCGTATTCCTTTCCGGTTCATCCATCCATCGTTACACCAATTAAAAAACTGTTGCTTATGCTGAAGAAAATTCTTTCCATCGGGTTGTTACTGTCCCTGTTACCGGCTTTCTCTCAAGCCAAAATTCTTATTCCGGCTCCACCGGAACTGGCTGCTTCCGCCTGGATACTGATGGATGCCAACACCGGGAAAGTCCTGGTGGAGCACAACGCAGATCAGCAATTGCCCCCCGCCAGCCTGACCAAGATGATGACCAGTTACATCGTTGCCGCTGAATTGCACAACGGCAAAATCAAGGAACAGGACATGGTCCCCATCAGCGTCACAGCTTGGAAAATGGGTGGTTCAAAAATGTTTGTCCGTGAGGGGACACAGGTGCCGCTGATGGACTTACTGCGTGGTGTGGTCATTCAGTCCGGTAACGATGCATCTGTGGCTCTGGCGGAGTACCTGGCAGGTAGTGAAAGTGCTTTTGCCGATGTCATGAACCAGCAGGCCCAGTTGCTGGGTATGAAAAACACAACCTTTCACAATGCCACTGGCTGGCCCTCAGACGGCCACCTAACAACGGCTCGCGATTTGTCTCTGCTGGCACGTGCCTTGATACAGGATTACCCGGAACACTACGATATCTATGCTGAGAAATATTTCGAGTACAACGATATCAAACAACCCAACCGCAACCGCCTGTTGTGGCGGGATAGCTCGGTGGATGGCCTGAAAACCGGCCATACCGAAGAGGCAGGGTTTTGCCTGGTGGCTTCGGCCGTGCGCAATAACATGCGCCTGATATCAGTGGTGATGGGAACCAGCAGTGAAGAGGCCCGTGCCAGGGAGTCACAAAAACTGCTGTCATTTGGCTTTCGCTACTATGAAACCGGCAAAGTCTACAGTGCTGGCGACATTCTGAAAGAAAGCGCCCGGGTCTGGTACGGCGTAGAAGACAGCGTCAACCTGGTTGTGCCTGAGGATCTGTACCTGACGATCCCCCGCGGCTCAAAAGATCAACTGGAAGCCCAGGTGGTGTCCGATGAGGACATCGAAGCGCCGCTTACTGGGGGCCAGTCGCTGGGTAGTCTGACCATTAGCTTTGAGGGGGAACCCCTGCTGGAAACAGCGCTGGTGGCAGACAGGTCAGTGGAGGAAGCGGGAATTTTCTCCCGTCTCTGGGATGCCATTAAGCGATTCTTCATAGGTATCTTTTCCTGATGTCGACACCAGAAGCACCGAAAATTGAATTTCCCTGTGATTACCCCATCAAGGTGGTTGGTAGTGCCGGTGGCGAACTGCACAACCTGGTGATTGAAACTATGGAGCGCCACTCGCCGGGATTTGATCAGGCGACGATAACTGTAAGGGACAGCCGTAAAGGCAATTTTCAATCCATCACTGTCACGATTACTGCAACCGGGGAAACACAGCTTCAGGCCATCTTTGCCGACCTGAAAGATCACCCGCTGGTACAGATGGTCTTGTAAGAGCTGGAATCCAACCCGTTTATATGTCGACAGTACCTGACTTGCCTCTAATCATCCGCTACCTGAGGTGTCGTGCCTATGCCGATACCTTCGAAGCGATGAAAACGCTCACTTCTACACGCAATGCCGAGACACCGGATGAAATCTGGTTGCTTGAGCACGAGCCGGTGTTTACCCAGGGGCAGGCGGGGAAACAGGAGTACATCCTGATGCCTGGTGACATTCCGGTGGTTCAGAGTGATCGCGGTGGCCATGTGACCTATCACGGCCCGGGCCAGATTACCGGGTACCTGCTCATTGACCTGAAACGACTGGGTATCACGGTGCGCGATCTGGTCTCGCTCATTGAAGCTGCGCTGGTGGAAACACTCGCACACTGGGGCATTACAGCCGCCCCAAGGCCTGATGCCCCTGGTGTTTACGTTGAAAATGGTGCCAAGATCGGTTCTCTGGGACTGCGGGTGCGTCGCGGTTGCAGTTACCACGGGCTCAATTTCAACGTTGATATGGATCTCAGTCCCTGGGCTCGCATCAATCCCTGCGGGCTCGGCGTGCCCATGACCCAGATGAACGATCTGTTACAGAACAAGGTCACCCTGCAAGAGGTGTCAGAGTACCTTGCTGATATTTTGACCAGCAAGCTGGGGTATAATACGCACCGTGTGGAAGGCGACCATCCACTGCTGCATTCGCAGCAGGCGCCTGCATCCTGAAACGAATCTTTGAGGCATGCCGCTGTCATGACTGATACCAACGTAGTTCCGCCAAAACGCACTCGCCGCCTTCAGCAGGGCGAGAAACTACGCAGTGCGGACAAGGTGGAACGGATCCCAGTGAAGGTGATCCCCACAGAGGAAATCCAGCGCAAGCCCGACTGGATGCGTATCCGGGTCTCATCGTCCCCCAAGGTACAGGAAATCAAAAACATACTGCGCAAGAACAAGCTGGCGACGGTATGTGAAGAGGCAGCCTGTCCCAATCTCAGCGAGTGTTTCAGTCACGGTACGGCAACTTTCATGATTATGGGGGAAATCTGTACCCGTCGCTGCCCGTTCTGCGATGTGGGTCATGGTAAACCCAACCCCCTGGATGCAGAAGAGCCGGCACATCTGGCAAAGGCCATCCACGAAATGCAGTTAAGCTACGTGGTGATCACTTCTGTCGACCGTGATGATCTGCGCGATGGTGGTGCCCAGCATTTTGCCGATTGTATTCGGGAAGCCCGACTCCTCAGCCCGGCGCTGAAACTCGAAATTCTGGTACCGGATTTTCGTGGTCGTATGGACCCTGCTCTGGAGATTCTTACCGCCACGCCACCGGATGTTTTCAACCACAATATGGAAACCGTGCCAAGGCTGTACCGAGAGGCGCGTCCGGGTGCCAACTATGCCTGGTCCCTGAAACTGCTACAGGAATACAAGCGCCTGAACCCCAATGTACCTACCAAGTCAGGACTGATGGTGGGGCTTGGTGAAACCAAGGACGAGCTGATGCGCACGCTGGATGATCTGCGCGCCCACGATGTCGATATGTTGACCGTTGGGCAGTACCTGCAGCCCTCCAAAAACCATCTGCCCGTAGACCGCTTCGTGCACCCGGATGAATTTGCCGAGTATGCGGAATATGGCCACAGTATCGGTTTCAGCCAAGTCGCTTCAGGTCCGCTGGTACGGTCTTCCTACCATGCCGACAAACAGGCAAAGGGCGAACAGGTTAAATAGCCGGCAGTCTTTTGCTGTATAGCGCTGGATCAGAATAAATGAAAATACCCAGGCTTCTTGATATTCATAACGCCACGGTTTACCGCGACAATAAAAAAGTCTTCGATGGCTTTTCACTGTCGGTAGAGCAGGGGCAGAGCACGGCCATTATCGGGCCCAATGGCGCCGGTAAAAGCACCTTACTTAAACTGCTGACCCGTGAGCTGTACCCGGTGGTAAATGATGAGTCCCACGTGCGAATCCTGGGCCATGATCGCCCCATACTCTGGGAATTGAGGGAAAAAATCGGCCTGGTGTCCGCCGACCTGCAACAGGGTTTTGTGCCGGATGTTAGTGGGCTCGGTGTGGTGGTGTCTGGTCTGCACAACTCCATTGGCCTGTTTCATTATCAGGATGTAACGGACGAGCAATTGACCCGGGGCAGGGCGGTGCTGGAAGAGTTGGGAATCTCCGACTTGGCGGGACGACCCTACAAGCAGATGTCCACGGGTCAGCAGCGCCGCTGTTTGCTCGGTCGCGCTCTAATTCACAATCCTGAGCATCTGATTCTCGATGAGCCCACCAGCGGGCTTGATCTGAATGCCACCTATCATTATCTCAATGGCATCCGCGAACTGTTACAGCGTGGAAAAACCATTCTTCTCGCTACCCATCATATTCACGAGATTCCCCCTGAAATTGAGCGTGTGGTCTTTATCGCCAATGGCAGTGTGGTGGCCGATGGCTACAAAGCCGACCTGCTGACTGACAATCATCTGTCGTCGCTGTTTGATATGCCGTTGACCGTCAGTATCTCTAACGGTTTTTACCAGGTCTTGCCAGCCTAGTCACAGGCCACCATAATGTGCGCCGATTTGCCGATCCAGGATTACTGACGTTATGAAAGTACAAGACAATGCTGTGGTGGCTTTCCACTACACCATGACTGACGAAAATGGCGAAGTCGTCGAGACTTCCCAGAATGAGGAAGCTGCGACCTTTATTTGCGGCTACCGGAATATGATTGAACCGCTCGAAGCCTCCATGCTGGGCAAGGAGCCGGGAGACAAGTACAGCATTACCCTGCCGCCTGAAATGGCCTATGGAAGATTGTTGACTGACAACGAAATGCGTGTGGGGCTGAAAAACCTGCATTATGAAGGCAAGCTGGAGCCTGGCATGACGGTTCCCCTGCGTACCAAAGAAGGTTTGCGCCCGGTGACTATCCTCAAGGTAGGCAAGTTCAATGCGGATATCGACATCAACCACCCTTTAGCGGGTAAGACTCTGACCTTTGAGGTGGAAATTGTGGATGTGCGTGAATCAACGCAGGAAGAGCGCGACCACGGCCATGTTCATGGGGACAAGGGCTGCGGGAAGTGAAAAAATAACGGCACTGGTGCCGGAAATGGCGGGGGTTGAGCGGCAGGCTCAACCCCCGTTTTGCGTTTTAGTAGTACTGTAGAATGACACCCATTGAAACAATGTCGGTATCACTACCCGGATAACCCAGTGCATTGGCATCGCCGGTTACGTAATGCAGGTTGACGCTGGCTTTATAACCGTTGATCACGTAGTTCAGTCCCCACTCAGTGGTGTCGCTGGTGTCCGCATCCACTGGGTCATTTTTCATATAGCGGACATAGGGTTGGAATTGCCCCGGACCGATTTTCTTGGCAAACAGGTAGCCAGCGGTAGCATAGTACGAGTCCCCTTCAAACAGACAGAAGCACTCCTCCAGCCCATCTGTGGGTGGCGAGGCCCACGTTCGGTCGCCATCCATATTCTTGTAACCCGTCTCCAGTGTCAGTACAGCATTGTTATCCAGCACGGTTTCGGAAAACACATCGAAGGCATAGCCAAAGAAATCACCGGGGTCAATTTCACTGCCACTGCTATCCTTCTGACTTTGCACCGTGACGGCGGCTGTCAGAATATCGCCAGCCTTACCAAAGTGTGTGGCGGCAGTGTAGTAACCCACCAGCGGCTCAACATTCTTGAAATTGTAGGCAAAGCGTGCGGCATACAGCAGGTTGTCATCGTCGTTGCCATAATCGTCGGTGCCTTCAAAGATCCCTGCCAGGTATTGCAGTTTATCCAGTTGGCCAAATACCACAGCACCTTCGCTGCGGCCGAGTCGCCCTGCAGGACCATCGTAGTCTGCGGGAAATAGTGGCTGACGGTATTGGTTCCAGCTCATGCCCGTGTAGGGGCCATTCAGTCCCGGTCTGTCGGTGGGGACCAGGGTGCGGCCTACCCAGAGTTTGAATGCAGGATCGAGTTCAAATTGCAGAATGGCATCAATCATCATCACGGAGTCGCCTTCATATTTCTCCGTGTTAATACTCCACTTTATGTATTCGTGTATCTGGCCAGCCCAGTAAGTCCGCAGGCTGTTGATAGTGAACTCGTCACTGCCGTCGGCATCATTGTTCCGGGAGGTTTGTTGCAGGCGTGTGCCGCCACCCACGCTAATCCAAAGGGTGTCACTGTGTTCCAGCTTCAACCCTGCCAATGACGGGCTCGCCAGACAGATCAGCAGTGGTGCAATAAAAAGTTGTAGCAGACCGGCCGTATAGTTTTGGCGCGCAAAGACGCCCTTCAAAGTGTTTAACACGCTTTATCCACCCCTTAATGGTTTGTGATTATTGTTTCGCCAGAGTATACCTTTGCAGACTGCCGCAATGCGAACAATGTCGATGACCGCTGCGGGTAAACAGTCTGTATGGCTTGTGTTATTTGACAGGTATCCGGTCTTTGCCGAAGAACTCGGGAGCCTGAATAGAAAGTGCTTTCAGAGGCATCTCGGACGTTGTTTTAACTGCGTGGGGAGTGCTCTCAGGAACCTTGATAAAGTCGCCGGGTTTGACTTCAAACGTCTCATCACCCAGTCGCATGATGCCGGTGCCTTCGAGAATGTAGATGGTCTCGGAGTGAAAGGCATGCTTGTGCAATGGGACTGATTTCTTCACAAAGACAATAAAGTCCGAGGCGTGTTTGTCGCTGTAAAGCTTCACCACGTGAATATTGTCGAGGTCGGTGGGTGCTTTAATATCCGCCATGGCGGTCTGTTCGGCTCGGGAAACGCTGGTGACCAGCAGACTCAGCAGGATCAATGTTAACCGGAAGTTCACGGTGGCAGCTCCTCAGAATTTAGAAACCACAGATGGTACCCCAACATTTATGGGTTAACGAGGGCGTTAATTCCCAAAGTCCATCACTGGGCCGGAATGTTTTTTGGCATCAGGAACCAGAGTACGGCTGCCACCAGGAATAATGCGGGAATATCACCGATCATATTGGCGTGTTCGGAATGATCGGCCAGGGCCTGGGCCAACATAATGCCGGCGTGAACAATACTCGACCAGATGGTGAACCAGATAAGGCTGGCATGGGCGAGGGGGTTTTTGGCGGCACGAATCAGGAATACCCCGAGGGTGGCATAAATTCCCATGATCATTTGTTCGTATTCCGGTTGCCGTGGTGTCCAGCTCCACCCGGAGGGCCAGACCCACATCATCATGGCCGGTACGCCAACGACAAACACAATGCCAAATATTAGCAGGGCGGTTTTCAGGTACTGGAGCTTCTGCTGCTCTTCCATGGTGTGTCCCCTTTTTTATTATGGACGGCGGTTTTTAGGTGTATTGGTGGAAAGTGACTTTTTGATATTAGTCGATTTCACCCGGATTGCCAGACACGATCTGTACCCACTTTGCGTCTTTTGCAGAGGTTTCTCCACCGGGGTTTTCCCACGCCGAAAACCTTCCTTCAATATGACAGGTGTTCTAGAGCCCCAAGTCCTTTAACTCTGCAGAGGCCAAAGCTGAACGCCGGGCAGGCTGACAATACAGAACAGGCTGCCTGTCTTCAGAGAAAATGGGTTAGAAGTGGGGGCTGTCGGGGGGGGGGATGATAAATTCTATTAGGTCTTGAGGTGCGATTTTCCAGGCTGCTGTATGCCCGATTATCGGGATCTTGCCTCCAGAAGCTCTCTTAGCGGTAGGGGTAAAACACTGTGCATTTTCGTGGTAATCCGAGGTTCATTTTTCTGCCACAGCACGCCCAGATAAATGATGGTGAATCCCAGAACCGTTAGCATGATCGGAAATAGCCAACTGTCTTCAAAGACTCTGTAGGCCAGGTGTCCCAGATAGATACAGCAGCCAATTGCACCAAATACCACAAAAACACGACGCACCAATGCCACTCCAATGCCCAGCATGAAAATATTGATACAGAAATAGAAAAACTTGGCGAGTTCGCTGTCGGAATATTGCAGGGTCATGCCGCCCCAAAACGTCATCACCCCGAAGATATAAAGCCAGAAGGCATAATCTGCGGTATTTCTGGCACGGATATCCACCCAGAAGGCGAGGCAAACAAAAGCCAGGCCGAAGTACATGGATACGATCGCTCTGAGCTCAAAGTCCGGGCTGCCAGCAGCGAGCATGGCGGCAATATCCATCGACATATACCACAGGGTGACCGCGATCGGCATGATCAGAAACGGATACTTGTATTTCCATGCCACGATAACACCCACGGCCAGCGTGCCTAACTCCATATAGAGCCAGTGCCATTTGATCAGGCGGTGGTATTCACGGTAAGCAGTATCATCAGGCCATATGCCCAGCCCTTGCTGCAGGCCATAAATAGCCAGTGGGGTGAGGGCTACTACAAACGTGGCGCAGATTCCCGCAGGAACCGGGTAACCTTTTTGCTGAAACGTGTGGGTCAATTTGAGTGCTAGAACGGCATAAGCCAGAGACATTGCCAGGATTCCCCAGCCCCCAAACATTTCCCACCCCAGGGTCATAAAAAGGGTCATCGCGTTGATGGCAATGAGTCCGCCCAGGTAATAGAGCACATGGGTAAAATCAAATCGGGGGCCAGAGGAGGGGTTATCCTTCAGGAACAGGAATAATTTCTCTGCCTGTTCGCTACTGATAATGTTTTCCTGAACCGCGGCATCCAGGTTTTTCTTTGTTATTTTCATCGCCAGTCCCGAAAAACCCGCTATCAGTTCACATCGCACATGCAGCCAATCAAGCGCATGTCAGATTATTTGATCATAGCCCAGGTGGTGAGGCGAGCAAGGCCCGGTAGTTATTCCTCCACCCAGATTTTGCGGATGGGTTCTCCGAAGTCGTCGTAGATAATTTTTTCTTTCGGTTTACTGGGCGTTGTTTTTCCCGACGTGGATGTTTTCTGGCGTCGGGCATCCAATGCAGCGACCACTTCAGGGATAGGCGTGCGCTCGGCTTTTGGTTGGTTGAAAAAGGCCATGGGCAAACCCTCAAGGGGGTTGTCCCGGCCACTGACACCGCGAGGGATTTTGTGAATTTCCCCTCCATGGGTCAGGTAGTCCTGTATCTGCTGCTGCAGTTCTCTGCGTAGCTGGGACTTATCTGGTGGTTTTTTCAAGGGTGGTTTATTTGCCATGGTCATAAGCCATTCTACCAGTGATCCCATACCGGGCGGCAGATATCCGGTAAACCGGGGAACTGGCCCAGTTCTGCCCAGGGCTGACCCGGTTGATGGAAGTCTGAACCACAGGAAGCCAGCAGTGCTTTTTGCTCACAGATCTTGGCCAGATCGCGGGTCAGTGGTGGGGGTTGCCGACCCGAGACCACCTCCATGCCTTGACCTCCCACTGCCATAAAGTCATCTGCCAGGGCGAGTAGCTTGGTTCGGGTGAGATTGTATTTGTCTGGGTGAGCCAGCACGGCGGTGCCGCCGGCATCGCGAATCCACTGAATGATTTGTGGCAGCGTGGCCCACAGTTGTTTGACATCGCCGGGCTTGCCGGAGCCGAGGTATTTCTTGAAGGCCTGACGCATATTGCTGACCACCCCGATCTCTATCAGGTGCTGGGCAAAGTGCGGGCGCCCCACAATATCACTGCCAGCCTGTGCCTTTGCTCCTTCTAAAGTGTCGGGTAGGCCAAGATGGTGAAGCTTTTCGGCAATCTGCTCGGCACGTTGTTTGCGGGCCTGTTGCTGGTAGTGGCAGCCGGCTCGCATGGCGTCGCTGTCGGGATCGATATTCAGGCCGACGATATGCACGCCAATTTTCCGCCAGGTGGTGGAGAACTCGATGGCGGGAATCACCTGTATGGGTGAGTTTGTGCATGGCGGTAATCGGCCGAAGGCTGCGGTGGTGTCGTGATCGGTGATGGCCAGCACCTCCACCCCTGCATCGGTTGCCCGCTGCACCAGTTGTTCCGGCTCGAGGGAACCGTCGGAGCAGGTGCTGTGGCAGTGCAGGTCATAAAGCATGTGGCAATCCATTGTGGGCCGTTGTGGGGAACAACGGGACATTATAGCGCCTTCCAAGGTCGGTGTTGGATGCGTGTAGTCCCGGGAGCTGGTATGGCCGCTGGGCGCGAGCCGCTATACTGCGGTCATGGAAACGATCACCCCCATTGGTAAAGAGCGTCAACAGCAAGTACTGGAACAGACCCGACACTTTATCGGGCTAGGAAGCGAGTTGCTGGACCGTCGTTTTGCCGATGTGCCAGTGGCTTTCGACCTCAGAGGGCGTACCGCTGGCATGTATCGCGTTAAGGGTCGGCAACGGCTAATTCGTTACAACCCCTGGATTTTTGCCAAGTATTTCGAAGACGGGCTGCACGTGACTGTGCCCCATGAGGTGGCCCATTATCTGGTGGACTGCGTCTACGGCATTCGTCGGGTCAAACCTCACGGCCCCGAGTGGCGCAAAATTATGGATGCCTTTGGCGTCGATGGCCGCGCCACCGCCCGATTTGACCTGGAGGGTATCCCGGTGCGTCGGGAGAGGCAGTTTGATTACCACTGTGGATGCCAGCCTCACCGTTTAGGTACGCGACGTCACTTAAAGATTCAACGTGGCGAGGCCCGTTATCTCTGCCGTCAGTGCGGTAACCACTTGGTGGTGGCCTGAATGAGTTGGTTTGTGTATATGATCGAGGCCAGCGACGGCTCTCTCTATACCGGTATTACCACCGATGTGACGCGCCGCTTTGCGGAGCATCGGGATGGCAAGCTGGGTGCCCGTTACTTCAATGGGCGCCAGCCAAAAAAGGTGGTGTACGTTGAACCCGCAGAGGATCGTAGCATGGCTTCGAAACGGGAAGCGGCTATCAAGCAATTGGGGCGACAGCAAAAGCTGGCACTGATTTCGGAGGGCTCGAAAGATGGATGCTGAAATTGTTCACGATGACCAGCAAGGGTGTTTCCTGATTGAGCTTGAACAGGGGCGGGCAGTGCTGGAGTACCAGTTATTGCCTGATAATACGGTAAATTTTTCCCGTACCTATGTGCCGGGGGAGTACCGCAATCATGGCTTAGCGGAAAAACTGGTGCGCGCCGGACTGAACTGGGCAAACCAGCAAGGGCTCAGTGTGAGAGCAACCTGCTGGTATGTGCAGAAATTTCTTTAACAGCCCGCTGAAAAGCTTTCTGCGTGGCCGCTACGGCGTTAAGAAAAACCTCAATGTGCTCAATAGGTCTGTTGAAGAGTCCCGCTAAACTCCGCCTTTTCCGTTTTTCTTGCCTTGTATCGCCTGCCTCGAAAACGCTTTCAGACAGGCTGTTGGGGTTTACTCATAAGTACAAAGATAAGCCGTATCCACTGCCACCTGTAACTGGAACGATTGATTGGCGGCCACTTCAAAGCTGTCGCCGGCGTTAAACGTCTGCCAGTCGTCTTGGCCGGGCAGTTTCACAGTCAGTGCACCGCTCACCACGGTCATCACTTCTTTCTTGCTCGTGCCGAATTCGTATTCGCCCGGTGCCATGACGCCGACGGTGGCGGGCAGGGTTTCGGTCTGGAAGCCGATGGAAACCACCGCGCCATCAAAATATTCGTTCATTTTAAACATGCAGATGCTCTCAACAGGTTGGGTAAAAATTGCGCCGCTATAGTACCCGCACTGCGCGGTCGATAGAATGCGCCCTTTGAGATTTTTGTGGACACTGATGTGAAACCCTGGGATGTGATTGTCATTGGCGCAGGCGCGGCTGGCTTGATGTGTGCCGCGGTGGCCGGACAGCGCGGCCGCCGGGTACTGGTGCTGGAGCGGGCCAATAAACCGGGCAAGAAGATCCTGATGTCCGGCGGCGGGCGCTGTAATTTCACAAACCTCTATACGGAGCCCGATAACTTCCTGTCCGAGAACCCCCATTTCTGCAAGTCGGCGCTGAGCCGCTATACCCAGTGGGATTTTATCGCGCTGGTGGCCGAGCATGGCATTCCTTATCACGAGAAAACACTGGGGCAGCTGTTCTGTGATAACAGTGCTTCGGATATCGTCGATATGCTGGTTAGCGAGTGTGAGAAAGCTGGCGCAATCATTACCACCCGCTGCGAAGTCCTGAATGTCGAGAAAACGGAAACCGGTTTTACAGTGAAAACGTCTCTGGGTGACTATGCTTGCGAGTCCCTGGTCATCGCAACCGGCGGCCTGAGCATGCCAAAAATCGGCGCTACGCCGTTCGGCTATAAGGTTGCTGAACAGTTCGGTCTGAAAGTGTTACCAACCCGTGCCGGGCTGGTGCCGTTTACTCTTCACGATAGTGATAAACAGGCACTGGAGGCACTGAGCGGGATTGCTGTCGATACTTCAGCAACCTGTAACGATAAATCCTTTCGTGAGGCGATGCTGTTTACCCATCGCGGACTGAGTGGTCCTTCCATGTTACAGGTGTCTTCATACTGGCATCCAGGAGACACGCTACATATTGATTTGCAGCCAACGGAAAGCGCCGCAGAATATCTCACACAGGCGCAGAAGGATTCACCAGATGCTCAGCTCTCCACAGTGCTTGGCCGATACTACCCAAAACGTATGGTGCAGACCTTCATCGAGATGAATGCCTGGACAAATGAACCAGTGAAACGCCTGACCCACAGTCAGATTGAAAAAATCGACAGTACTTTATCAGACTGGCAGATTTCTCCTA
>JALRJN010000047.1 GCA_023261185.1 Porticoccus sp. | reverse complement strand
TGTACCGCAATGAGCAGTTGGAGCTCATCCAGTACCGCCCCCGTACATCGAAGGTTTATCGCCGCCCGCTGTTAATTGTCCCGCCGCAGATCAACAAGTTCTACATTTACGACCTGACACCGGAGAAGAGTTTCTTCCGTTTCTGTCTTGAGCAGGGTTTTCAGGTGTTTGTGATCAGCTGGCGCAATCCGGTGGCGGAAAACCGCGATTGGGGGCTGGATGAGTACGTCACTGCCGCCAGTCAGGCCATCGGTGTCATTCTCGACATCACCCGCAGTAAAGACCTCAACGTGGTGGGAGCCTGCGCTGGGGGTATTACTTCTTCGATCCTGTCCTCCTACCTGAAAGAGACAGGACGCAATGTGGTCAACAGTCTGAGTCTGTCGGTGTGCATGTTGAGCATGAAATCAAAGGACACGGAAATGAGCGTGTTCACGTCGCCATCATCACTGCAGGCGGCCCGTATCCGCTCCCGCGAGAAAGGTGTGCTGGAAGGCCCTGAGCTATCCCGTGTGTTCAACTGGATGCGTCCCAACGACCTGGTCTGGAACTATCACGTCAACAATTACCTGATGGGAGAAGCGCCCCCGGCGTTTGATATTCTGTTCTGGAATAGTGATTCCACCAACTTGCCGGCCCAGCTGCACTGTGATTTCCTCGACCTGTTCGAGCATAACCTGCTGGAAGAGGGGGAGATGGAAGTACTCGACACCACCATCAACCTGCGCACGCTGGATTGCGACAAATATGTCACGGCGGGACTGTCCGACCACATCACTCCCTGGAAAGTCTGCTATCAGACGACCCAGTTCGTCGGTGGCAATATCAAATTTGTGCTCAGTTCCAGCGGTCATATCCAGAGTCTGGTGAATCCCCCCGGAAACACCCGGGCAAGGTACTACTGCAATGAAGAGTTGCCCGAATCGCCCGATATTTGGCTGGAGCATGCCGAGCAGCTCGAAGGCTCCTGGTGGACCGACTGGTCAGAGTGGCTAAAAGAGCGCTCCGGAGAACGGAAAACGGCACCGCGCAATCTGGGTAATCGCAATTACCCTACCATGGAGGCTGCCCCGGGCACCTATGTCTACAGCTGAAATGATCCTTGATGAGGTTCAGGATGCACCACATATTGCCAGTGGACTGGAGATCTACTGGCTGACCATCATGGGATTGAATATCCGCGTGGGTATTCGCCGTGGTTTGCGGCAGGGCAAACCTCTGCTGCTGCTCAATGGTATTGGCGCCAGTCTCGAAGTGCTGGAATCCTTTATCAATGCCATGGAAGGGACAGAAATCATTATTTTTGATATGCCCGGAGCCGGGAAATCTGACACCCAGACCTTACCTTGGCTTATGCGTACCTATGCCAAGCTTACGGCAACACTGCTGGATCAGCTCGGTTACACCACCGTGGACGTACTGGGTTTGTCCTGGGGCGGGGCGCTGGCCCAACAGTTTGCCAAGCAATACCCCAATCGCTGCAATAAACTGGTGCTTTGCGCCACCGGTTCCGGGTCCTCCATGTTTCCAGGAAAGCCCGGCACGCTGTTAAGAATGATGAGTCCACGACGCTATCTGGACAAACAGTACATGGCGAAAATTGCCGGGGATCTGTATGGCGGGCGCATGCGATCTGATCCGGCCATGGTGGAAGAACACGCTGGCAAGGTACAGAGCACCAGCAGCCGGGGCTACTATTACCAGGTGCTGGCGTTGGCGACCTGGTCCAGTCTTCACTGGTTGCACCGCATAGCCTCGCCGACACTGATTATTCACGGTACCGATGACCCCATTATTCCCCCGGTCAACGCACGGATTATGGCCAGTCGCATTCCCAATGCGGAGCTGTGGCTGATGGACTGCGGACACCTGTTTATGCTCACCATGGCCGACGTTGTCTCCCCCGAAATTATCAACTTTCTGCGCCGATAGCCGTAGTTGTCACGTTCTTGCCATGATCTCCCGATAAAAATTTCTCCCTGTGCAGGCAATAATTCCCCGTATTTTCTGCTGTTGTTGATTGAACAAGGATTCCCCCATGAATGAATTGCCCAGTGGTCTTTCCAATTGGTACACCATTACTCAGCAGCAAATTGACCAGTTTGCCGATGCCACCTACGACCATCAGTACCTGCATGTGGATAGGGAAAAAGCCGCAGTAGGCCCCTTTGGCAAAACCATTGCCCACGGCTTCCTGTACCTGTCCATGGTTTCCCACATGATGCTGGATGATTTGTTGGCGATCATTGGCGAGGGCACCGTACTGAATTACGGCGTCAACCGCCTGCGTTTCGTGTCGCCGGTGACAGTGGATAGTCGAATCCGCCTCCATTGGCAGGTGACCTCAACGGAAACCCAGGGAGAGGGAACCCGGTATACGGTGGATCTGCTGATGGAAATCGAGGGCAGTGACAAGCCGGCCATGGCTGCTGAATGGTTGCTGTACATACTCTAAGCGGCCACGGTTCTACCCTGAAAAATCCCCTTGACGAACATCGCTGTCAGCACAGATAGTGGTTTCCGCATGGAAAGCCGCCAGCTAGACTAAGGTTATGGCTTTCCTTTTCCCTTTCATTCAGGAACACACGTCATGGACCCGCTAAAGTACCGTGCCGGGGTAACCGACGACCAGTTCAACACCCACTGGATGCCGTTCACCGGTAATAGAGAATTCAAACAGAACCCGCGCATGATCGTGTCGGCGGAAGGTACCTGGTACACCAGTGCCGATGGCCGTCAAATCTACGATGGCTTGTCCGGGTTATGGACCTGCGGGGCGGGCCACTGTCGTACAGAAATTGCCGAGGCTGTCAGTCGCCAGCTCTCTTCGCTGGATTATTCACCCGGCTTCCAGTTTGGCCAGCCGCTCTCTTTCCAGCTTGCCGAGCGCATTACCGAGTTTATGCCCGAAGGCTTGAATCGCGTGTTTTTCACGGACTCCGGATCAGAGAGTGCGGATACAGCCCTGAAGATGGCTCGCGCCTACTGGCGCAAGAAAGGACAGGGAACAAAAACCCGGCTCATCGGCCGCGCCAAGGCCTATCACGGCGTGAATTTTGGTGGCATCAGCGTTGGTGGCATTGTTGGCAACCGCATGCTTTATGGCCAGGGAGTGGAGGCCGATCATCTGCCCCATACCCTGTTGCCGGAAAATGCGTTCAGTCGCGGCATGCCGGAGAACGGCGCACACCTTGCCGATGAACTTTTAAACCTGATTGCCCTGCACGATGCCTCCACCATCGCTGCCGTGATTATCGAGCCCATGGCGGGCTCGGCGGGGGTGTTGCCACCACCGGTGGGTTATCTACAGCGAATTCGTGAAATCTGCGACCAGCACAATATTCTGCTGATCTTTGATGAAGTGATCACCGGCCTCGGTCGCCTCGGAGCGCCCACCGCGGCAGAGTTGTTTGGCGTGGTGCCAGATATCCTTAACCTGGCCAAGCAGCTTACCAATGGCGCAATACCCATGGGTGCTGTGGTAGTGAAACAGGAAATCTATGACACCTTTATGGAGCAGGGCGGCCCCGATTACATGGTGGAATTCCCCCACGGTTACACCTATTCCGGTCACCCGGTGGCCTGTGCCGCGGGGCTGGCGGCCCTGGATATTCTTGAGCGGGAACACCTGTTTGAGCGGGTTAAAACCCTGGCGCCGGTGCTGGAATCGAAAATTCATAGCCTGAAAGGCACGAAACATGTTGTGGATATTCGCAACTTCGGCCTGGCGGCGGGTATCACCATTGAAGCGGTACCGGGCGAACCCCTGAAGCGCCCCTGGCAGATTGGTATGAAATGCTGGGAGAAAGGGTTTTACGTTCGCTTTGGCGGTGACACCGTGCAGTTGGGGCCACAATTTATGGCTACCGAAGCAGAGCTGGATTCACTGGTTAATGCACTGGGTGAAGCTATTAATGAAACCGAGTAAACAGGAACATGACAGCTAAACAGCAGTTAAACATCGAGGAAATTGCCCACTGGATAAATGGCTCGGTGGTGAAGGGCGGCGGTCGCAGTCAGCCGGTCTACAACCCGGCCACAGGTGAGGTCGTCGCAAACGTGTCCTTGGCAGATAGGACTGTGGTCGAACAGGCCATTGCCGCTGCCGAAGCAGCCTTTCCCGCCTGGCGCGATACCCCGCCGGTGAAGCGCGCCCAAGTGATGTTCCGTTTCAAGGCTTTACTTGAGCAGCACAGCGAACGCATCGTCGCCGCCATTACCCAGCAGCACGGTAAGGTGTTGCATGATGCCGCCGGAGAACTCGGGCGCGGTATCGAAGTGGTGGACTACGCCTGCGGTGCACCGCAGTTGCTGAAAGGGGAACACAGCAAGAATGTCGGTGCTGGTATCGACAGCTGGAATGAGCAGCAACCGCTGGGGGTGGTGGCGGGTATCACCCCGTTCAACTTTCCCGCCATGGTGCCCATGTGGATGTTTCCCATGGCTATCGTTTGTGGCAACTGCTTCGTGCTGAAACCCTCCGAGCGCGACCCCGCCCCGGCGCTGATACTGGCAGAACTACTCAAGGAAGCGGGCCTTCCAGATGGTGTTTTTAACGTGGTGAATGGTGACCGCGAGGCGGTGGATACCCTGTTACTTGATGCCCGTGTTCAGGCCATCAGCTTTGTCGGCTCCACCCCGGTGGCAGAAAGCATTTACCGAACGGCTACCGCCAATGGCAAACGTGTGCAGGCCCTGGGTGGTGCAAAAAACCATGCCGTCGTCATGCCGGATGCTGACCTCGACAACGCTGTCAGCGCCCTGATGGGTGCCGCCTACGGTTCCTGTGGAGAGCGCTGCATGGCTATCTCCGTAGCGGTGGCGGTTGGCGATGACGTGGCAGATCAGTTAGTCGCCAAACTGCAAAAACAGCTGGGCGTACTCAAAGTGGGGCCGGGCAGCGATAACAGCAACGACATGGGACCACTGATCACCGCCGAACACCTGGCCCGGGTTCGTAGTTACGTTGACCTTGGTCTGCAAGAGGGTGCCGAACTGGTAGTGGATGGTCGCGGCCTGACTGTCCCTGGTAGTGAAAACGGATTTTTCCTGGGTGGTTGCCTGTTCGACAGAGTGACGCCAGAGATGCGCATTTACCGTGAGGAAATCTTTGGCCCGGTACTGTGCGTGGTGCGAGTGACCAGTCAGGAAGAGGCGATGGAACTGATTGATCGCCACGAATACGGTAACGGCACCTGTATTTTCACCCGCGACGGCGAAGCCGCACGCTATTTCACCGACCGTATTCAGGTGGGGATGGTAGGGGTCAATGTTCCGCTACCGGTACCGGTGGCCAGCCACAGTTTTGGCGGCTGGAAACGCTCCCTGTTCGGCGACCTTTACGCTTATGGCCCCGATGCTGTGCGTTTTTACACCCGCCGCAAAACCATCACCCAGCGCTGGCCTTCCAGCAGCGTGCGGGAAGGTGCCAAGTTTTCATTTCCCTGAACAGCCTTCCGCGCTGCCACTGAAGAGTTATTCGTTCAGTGCGTCACCTTGAGCTGGCACCTCTTCTCCACCTGATGAGGATTGGGCGTCCAGGTGAAGGGTAAATACCCTGAAGCAAAAAATGGTGGTGCAGGCAGAAATAATTGAGGCCAACAGGTTTGAGATAAAGGTATAAACAGTGCCGTTCAGGCCGACTGCTGCCACTAACCTTTCCAGAACAGCGAAAGGAATAATGATGGCCAGCGCAATCACCAGCAGACCGCCGAGAATTTTCCACTGGTATTCGCGGCTTTGCTCCCAGCTGGACTTGAAGGCATCCAGCGGAGCTTCTTCATGCAGTAGACAGTAAAACTCTGCAAAAGCCACGCGGGCAGCGACGATAAGCCCCGGCAAAATCAACAGCATGCATCCGCCCATTATGGCGAGACCCATCAGCAGGTAGAGCACCAGGAGTGGGAGCCAGAATTTCATCGATTGTTTGTAGTATTGGCCTACGTTCTGGTGTTCGTCTTTGATCACTGCGGCGAGAAAGAAAATCAATGCGCCCTGGTAAAGCGGGAAGGCAAAGAGTTCCAGTAACAGGGCGGGCCATAGGATCTGTGCTTCGTCATTGGAATAAAATCCAGCCGCCATACTGATTAGGTTCAGGGGTATCAACAGTGGCAACAACACCGCACAAAGGCCAATAAAATGGGTGGTGAAAAAATACCAGGTGTCCTTTAGAAGGGTAGAGAGGGAGAAGTCAGCGTGCTTGGTCATGTGCAGTCCTTGTCAGTTGTCATCAATTCCGTTACTCATCGCGTGAGTGATATAAGGCGTTTTGAAACGATCAGTACAAATTCTGCATGAATTTACCTCGCTTGCATAACCACAATACTATCGCCGGTAAAGATAAGAGCATGAAGGGCTTTGGCTGAATCCGGCCTAGAGGTAAACCGCACAAAAAAGGGTCCATATGGACCCTTTTTTATGGCTGCCAGAATGGCAGTTACCAACGCATCATCCGCCGCACAATGCCGTCATTGCGGAAGGCGTGGTAAATCGCGCCGCTCACGTGCACAGCAATAATGCCCAGCAATGCCCAGGCCACCCAGATATGAATTTCGCCCCAGAACTCGTTCAGTTCCTCGCTGGGGGCCGCAATGCGCGGGAATTCAATGGTCCACCAGTAAACCGTATCCCAGCGGGTGTGTGCCGATGACAGGTAACCGGTCACGCACACCGCCAGTATCAGCACATAAACGGCCACGTGGGCGGCGATGGCCGTTACGTTCATCCACGGCGTCATATCCGTTGAGTCAGGGGGTGCTGGCCGGTGTCGCAGGCGCACATACAGCAGCATAAAAACAACAATCACCAATGTGATGCCGATATTCTTATGCAGCTGGAAAGGGAACGCGCGGAACTGTAATTCCCGCGAGGGCAGCGGCAGCCCCATCATCCACCAGCTTGAAATAAATAAGAAGAAAATCGAAACAGCCAGCAACCAGTGCAGGGTGACCGCCGTTCTATTAAAGCCTTGTCTTTGCATAGCAGAGTCCGTTTATTATCGTTGTGGCAGTGGGTTGTTTATTGCGCTTCGGCTTCGGTGTGTCGGCCAGCCAACGCCCCGGCCACCAGCATAAGATGCAGAATAAACCACAGCAGAATTCCACCCAGGTAAACATCGCGCAGGGTGGGACCGGTATTCACCACAACAGCAAACTGCAACAGGTCGATGGCTGCCAGGCCGCCGAATACCACCAATGCTGCCTTCGACGCCCAGGGGGTGTAATTCACTAAAGCACCGCCAATGATAATGGAGCCAAACGCCAGCACTGTGCCAATGGCCGACAGGGTGATCTGTGCACTGGGGAACCAGTCCGGTGCCGACAGTGCAATGCCCCTCACATGTTGAATCAGGTACTCACACTCCGCCACGCTGATGCCTTCCTCTTCCAACTCTTCTTCCGGGCAATCGGGCTCTGGCATCACGCCATCTGCAGGCATGTTGTTGGTGATCACCACCTGTTTCATCACCTCGTTGCCATGCACGGCGGTCAGGAATACTCCGAGCATAATGGCCACTACCCCGAGGATACTGGCCCAGTGCGGCATAAAAGTTGTGTTGTTAGGGTTAGGCATGCAACACCTGTCCTTTTTTATAGTTAGTTAAGTTGCGCTTTCCATGGCCAAATCCCACGGCTGACAGGCTTTTCAGCTTTAGATCTGTATATTTAACAGATTAGACAACGCTAACAAGTTAGCACTATCAAAACGAGAAACAAACTGATCCTGACATCACCACTGACCTTTGCTCACCAGATTATCCATGGCAGAAAAAAATAACAAGGCAGCGTTGATACCCTGAATACGCCAAGTGTGAACTTCAGCCTGAAGCTTTCCACTCAAAGCCAGTGGTCGTTGCGATCCAGCGATCGTTCATATGAATATTGATAGCTAAAGCTCTCAGACTTGCTTCGGCAATGGGAAGACCAACTGTTTGACAACATCGTCCATAGAACGATCGCCATTGCCCGCTGCCTCGAGTTCGGCGGCGTCTAGAATCGACTGTTCATGTACGACCATTGAGTTTGCCAGTTGCTGGTATTCTGGAGGCGCCAACTCGGCGATCTGACGGTAGCGTTGCACAAATGGTTTGACGACTGTTGCCAGATGCCCCATTGCAGCCTCCCAATCCATGCCTTCAAAAGTTTGATAGAAATCATTTCCCTGATTACGCGACTCATCAAGCTCAATGAGGTCGAGACCGAGCTGCATAAGAGCCGGCCGGAGGCGAGCCTTGGCTTCGGTCTCGAGTTGAAGCAACGTTCCAAGCTTGTACAGTTGGTCTGCACTACCGTAGTGCTCGAGCATTCGAGAAAACAATACCTCGCCGATCACCTCACCTTGGTACAGCTCCACTAACCCGACCTTGAATTCCTGTAATGACATTTGATGTCTCCCTTCTGGTGTTACACGTCGGCCCACTGGAGCCTGTCACCATTCTTCTGTGGCTGAGGCTCTAACGCCAGCCGTAACCGGCGCATTTGCAGTGAGCGCAGCGAACGAAAAATGCGTCCGAGTTTACGGCATTGTTAGGGGTAATCTGCATCGGGCTTCAACGCCTGTGACACATAATTAATTAGCGAAATAGCTTTCAAACTGTTGATGTTGCTTCCGTAATCTAATGACTCTCCATGCAAAACCATATGCCTATTGAGTAGATTGAAACCCTCTTCTCGTTCATGCTCAGAAGCACTTATTGGTGTGCTGGCAGCCAGCGGGCTTAATAATGCTGCCTTGTATGTGTCTGCCGCTACTTGTTCAACATAAATCGCAGTTCGAGGCTTTTTATGTTTTTTTATGAATAAGTATTGATCTACCACTTCTTTACAAACCCCGTCTGTTTGCGCTAGCAACACAGGGATTGACAAGTAATATTCGCCGTTACGATGTGCTTTGATAGCGGAGCTGATGATATGCGACCTATGGGGAAACTGAGCAGTAATTGTTTTTTCAATTTCATCCAGTTGACTTTCAAAATACTCTACTAGAGCCTCCTCAACCTCCTCAATTTCACCACTGGATATTGCCTTCTTAATTTCCCAAAGACTTGGTAGTGGCATATTAAAATCTAAATACCAACCGTGCTGAGCAAGTAAAAGTAGAGCTTCTTGAATTTTTGGAGGCAACTCTCTAAAAGAGCGCTGCAATTCCTCAAAGGCTGGACTAATAATGCCACTGAGAGATTTTTGGTATTGTTCAATTTGTTTTGTAAAAGGGTTTAAGTCTGGCAACTGATAGTTGGGTAACTTTATACTTTCGAAGGCTTTTTGAAGTTTTCTTTGCTCCTCTAGGAAGGGGTCTATTGGTGATTTGAGAGCTTTTTGCAGTTCAAGAGTTGGGCGCAAGGCTTTTTCTATCGCCTTCTGCGCTTCCATAACTGGCCCTAACTGGCCATGTAATCGATTAGATATTTGCTTCCATTGTTTCAGGAGCTTTTCAAAATCGTCCATCCCGTTTCCTTTCATTGCCTAGAACCCTAATTGACCCCTAACAGTCTGTTAATGAGGCCTTCGGCCTCATAATCATTATTATCGGGGGGCCCTTATAATAAGTTATCGGGGCAATGCCGGGTTTCTCTATCGCAATGATATTAAAAGAATAATTATGTTTCCCCTCGTTTGGGGTCAGGATTATCAGGGCATTTTTCTGCCTGATATTAAAAAAAGACTGGGATGGGGTGAAAACTGTGTTGGGGGAGGTTGAATAGCCCACGATAGCGCTTCCTTTGCGTTCAATGCGTCCTTGTTTGGCGTCTGCACAGTATTCCATTGCAGGTGTTGAGAGGCAATCTCACAACAGACCCAGAATAGGCTCAATGCGCACTAAACAACTTTGCCCTCACTGTCTCCCGGTATTTCATGGGCGAGGTGCCAAATTGGCGATGGAAGATTTTGCTGAACGCCGCCGCATCCTGGTAGCCGCAGTGAACAGCAATTTCCGAGATCGATAAATTCGATTTCTGTAAAAGCTCCCGGGCGTTGTTAAGGCGGGTGCGCTGTAAATATTGCAGCGGGGTTTTGCCAAGGGCGTTTTTAAAGCGCCGGTCGAAGGTGCGCATGCTGAAGCCGAACTGTTTGGCCACGTCGCTGATTTTGATGGGCTTGCTGAAGTTGTCTTCGAACCAGATTTGCGCCTGCACCACCTGTTCGTCCGGGTGATATTCCACGTTGTCCGAAAAATAGCTGGTGGGTTCAAAGGAGCTGCGGATTTCGTGAAAGAAGTTGCGCTCCACCTGGGTGGCAGCGTGGCGACCGTAAAGCCGAGCCACAAGGTGCACCATCAGTTCTGCCATGGCGTTCACGCTGGCGGCGCAATACAGGTTGCCTGCCTGGGTGATGAAGTACTGGCGCTTCAGGTCCACCGCCGGGTAGTCCTTCTGGAACTGGTCGAAGTAATGCCAGTGGGTGGTGGCGGGCTGGTTGTCCAGCAATCCCGCCTCCGCTAGAAAACAGACCCCGGTACCAACGGCGATCATCACTGCGCCCTGTTTTGCCTGCCGTTGCAGCCAGGGTACGTAGGCGCGGTATTTTTTCAGGGCTGGTCGCGGGTTGCGCCACAGGGCGGGCAGACAGACGATATCGCAGTGTTCAATTTCGTCCACGGTAGCAAAGGGCTGAATGGCAAAACCGGAGGGGGAGTCCACCGGTTCCCGGTCGATGGACAGGGTGCAGGCGGCTATGGTTTTTGCCTCGGGGTTAATGGCGCGCTCGGCAGCCTCTGCGGTACGCAGCATTTCTACGGGAAGTGTAGCGCTGGTGCCGAGCAGGTTGTGGTACAGCAGAGTGCAAACCTGTAGAGGTTTTGGTGGATTAATGGGTTTTTTGGCCATAATGGGAAAATATATGGCCATAATGAACAAAAATCAATGACGGATGATTGATAGACTGCGTCAATCAATTGATTCATGCAGTTCTACAGGACCCCGTTTCCTATGCAAGCTTTACCCGTTATTGTCGGTTTTGGTGGCTACAATGCCGCCGGTCGCAGCTCTTCCCACCAGGCGTTTCGCCGCATGGTGCTGGATTCCCTTCCGGCACAAGAGCGTGAAGAAACCATTGCCGCGCTGGCCTGCCTGATGTCGCTAGTGAGCTGGGACGGTGAATGCTACCGGGATGGCGATGGCAATAGCCTCGACCTTGCTGCTGTAGCGGCCAAATATGCCGGACAGGTGCTCGACGGAACCCTGATCCGCCGTCTTGAAACTTCTCTCTATGATCCCGACCAGGTGCTGGCTCACAAACGTGTGAAGGTGCAGCCGGGTGACGATGGCCAGGTCAGTTTCAAGCTGGGTCGCCGCGATATGCCGGGAAAAGTCCCTGGCCACTGGCAGGTAGAACCCGAAAACGGCAGCTTCGAGGTGCGCAGCAAGGATAACGGTGAATTCCTGGTTCCTGTATACGATAGCCAGGCTGCTCAGGCCGCCGGTCAACTGCCTTCCGGTTTTGATCCTGCCGAACAATACAATTCCCGTTTTCATCCCCGTGGTCTGCAAATGGCCCTGCTCGGTGCCAGCGATGCGCTGCATTCCGTAGGCGTGCCCTGGGAAACCATTGCCGCTTCGGTGCACCCGGATGAAATTGGTGTTTACGGTTCCAGCGTGTTCGGTCAGTGTGGCCCCGAGGGTTTTGGTGGCCTGCTGCAAAACCGTCTCAAGGGTGAGCGCACTACCTCCAAGCAGCTGGCGCTGGGTCTGAATACCATGCCAGCAGATTTTGTGAATGCCTATGTGCTGGGCAGTGTTGGCCACACCGAGGCCATCACCGGTGCCTGTGCGTCGTTTCTGTACGTGTTGCAGGCAGCGGTCAAGGATATTCGCAGTGGTCGCCGCCGGGTGGCCATCGTTGGCAATGCCGAGGCCAGCCTGACACCGGAAATTTTCGAAGGCTTCACCAATATGGGTGCTCTGGGTACCGATGAGGGGCTCTGTAAGCTCGACGGCTCCAGTATCCCCAACTGGCGACGTGCCAGTCGCCCCTTTGGTGACAACTGCGGCTTTACCCTGGCGGAGGGCACCCAGTTTGTGGTGCTGATGGACGATGCCCTGGCGATGGAGCTGGGTGCCGATATTCACGGTGCCGTGTCCGATGTGTTTATTAACGCAGATGGCCTGAAAAAATCTATTTCCGCCCCCGGTGCCGGTAACTACGTGTCATTTGCCAAGGCGGTGGCTTCCGCCGTGGCGGCCTTCGGTGAAGAGGTGGTTCGAGAGCACAGTTTTATCCATGCCCACGGTTCCAGCACGCCAGCCAACCGGGTTACCGAGTCGGAAATATTTGATGCGGTGGCAGGGGCGTTTGGCGTATCCGATTGGCCGGTGGCCGCGGTGAAGTCCTATGTGGGCCACACCATTTCTTCCGCCAGCGGCGATCAGATGATGGCGGCGTTGGGCACCTTTAAATACCAGCTGATACCCGGTATCAAAACCATTGATGCCGTCGCCGAGGATGTGCACCAGAAACATCTTAGCTATCCGCTGCAGGATCTGGATACCAGCGAGCGCGGCATGGAGCTGGCCTTTATCAACTCCAAGGGTTTCGGCGGCAACAATGCCACCGCGGTAGTGGTAGCACCCCAGAAAGTTGAAGCCATGCTGGCCCGCCGTTATGGCGATGCCATGGCGCAATACCAGAAACAGCGCGAAAAAACCCGTGAGGCCGCAGCTGACTATGCCGCCAGGGCGGATCGTGGTCAGCTGGATGTCATCTACCGCTTTGGCGAGCCAGTGATTGAGGAAAATGGCATCAAAATTACCCGGCAGGGCATGTCTGTGCCGGGTTATGAGCTCGATGTGGTGTTCGATCAGGCCAATCCCTGGCCGGATATGGCGTAACACCGTCACTCAAAATCGGCTTGTTTGCTGGCCGCTGGCATCAGCGGCCGGGTTCAGCGGGCAATTCAATGTGACCCCGAGAGACTGGCGGGTCGGAATTTCTTTTTTCCTGTTCTAGAATTGTCTTTTCTCGTTCATATTTTTTTGTGAAAGTGGCGCCCCCCTGCGATTTGTCTCAGACTGCAGCGGGTAACAATTTTGCCGTTGTGGCTCGGGTTCGGAGACTGGTTTCTCCGGAGGGTGGTACTGCTCTTCTATCTGTTTTTCTGGGGGTACTTATCATGAACAGGATAATGACGTTTTTTCTGCCACTGCCGCCTGCTGGCGTGGACAACCCGGGGATACAGCATTGAATGCCCCCGAGCAAAAAGGGTGGAGTACAGCTGATTCAGCTATTCTCTACGGCGTCAACGATTGGGGTGCCGGTTATTTCGACCTGAATGACAGGGGCGAAATGTCGGTGCTGATTCCCCGCAAAAAGCGTCCCCTGAGCATATCCCTGATGGATATCGTCGCCGGTCTGGAAGATCGCGGCCATGCCATGCCCGTGCTGCTGCGCATTGAAAACCTGCTGGACGATCGCATCGCCTGCCTCAACGAGAGCTTTGCCGCGGCCATCAAACAGCAGGGCTATCGCGGCGAGTACCGCGGCGTGTTCCCCATCAAGGTGAACCAGCAGTGTCACGTGGTCGAGGAAATTGCCAAATACGGTGGTCAGTATCACCACGGCCTGGAGGCGGGCAGTAAGGCGGAACTGATTATCGCCATGTCCCATCTGCGGGACCGCGAAGCCTGTATTGTCTGTAATGGCTACAAGGATGCGGAATTTATTGAGCTGGGTTTGCACGCGCGCAAACTCGGCCTGAAATGCTTTTTCGTGATCGAGACACCCTCGGAACTCGCCATCATTCTGGAACAGAGCAAGCGACTCGGCATTGAGCCGCTGATCGGTGTGCGCGTGAAACTGGCTGCCAAGGTGGAAGGCCACTGGTTTGAAGACAGCGGTGAACGCTCGCTGTTTGGCCTGACTATTACCCAGCTGATTGAGGTGGTGGACCAGCTGCGCGAAGCGGATATGCTGCATTGCCTGCAATTGATGCACTATCACATCGGTTCACAGATCCCCAATATCCGCAATATTCGCGACGGGGTTCAGGAAGCCTGCCGCTACTTTGTGGATCTGGTGAAGGAGGGTGCGCCCCTCGGTTACCTCGACCTCGGCGGCGGCCTGGCGGTGGATTACACCGGTGCCAACACCAACGAAACCCACAGCAAGAACTACTCTCTGGAAGAGTACTGTGTGGACATCGTCGAGACCATCAGCGAGGCGCTGGACAGTTACGATGTGCCTCACCCGACCATCATTACCGAGTCGGGTCGGGCTACGGTCGCCTATTCGTCCTTGCTGCTGTTCAATATTCTCGATGTCAGCTATTTTAAATCCAACGGCCTGCCTGAGGCTCTGCCCGAGGATTGTGCGGAATCCCTGACCAACCTTTGGGCGACACTCGACCTGCTGGGTGAAGACAATGTTCAGGAGTGCTGCAACGACGCGGCCCACTACCGTGAGGAAATGCGCCGTATGTTCCGTCAGGGGCAGGCAACCTTGCGTGAGCTGGCACTGGCGGAAAATCTCTACCTGGAAATTCTGCAACGGACCCGTCAGCTGTTGCCGAAGTTACGGCGTATTCCTCCGGAACTGCAAAATCTCGACGAGGCACTAGCCGATATTTACTACGGTAATTTCAGTTTGTTCCAGTCGCTGCCGGATTCCTGGGCCATTGACCAGATTTTTCCGATCATGCCCATTCACCGACTGGATGAAGAGCCCAAAAACAAGGCGGTGATCGCCGACCTGACCTGTGATTCCGACGGCAAGCTGGACCTGTTCGCGAATGCTGACGGGGAAACCCGCACGCTGCCCCTGCACGATCTGAAAGAGGGTGAGGAATATTACCTGGGGGTTTTCCTGGTGGGTGCCTACCAGGAAACGTTGGGTGATTTGCACAACCTGTTTGGCGATACTCACGTGGTCAGTGTGCGCATTGATGGTGATGGCGACTTTGAATTTGTGGAAGAAATCCAGGGCGACACTATCGGTGACGTACTCAGCTACGTAGAGTACAGCCCCAAGGAGCTGTACGAGCAGTTTCGGGTGGGCGCTGAGGCGGCGGTCAAGTCCGGTAAAATCAGTGTCACGGAACGTCGTAAGATGTTGCAGACGTTCAGTAATAGCCTGAACGGTTACACTTATTTCGAGCGAGATTAAAAGGGTGTTTTTTCGTGATGGCTTACGTGCACTCACAAAAAATTCATCATTTTTAAATTAATCCTTAGTTATTGAAGGAATCAGTTATGGCAAAAGTACTGATTATTGGTGCCGGCGGTGTCGGTGGCGTGGTAACCCACAAGTGTGCACAACTTCCCGAGGTGTTTGAGGAGATCGTGCTGGCCAGTCGCACCGAGGAAAAGTGCCGACATATCGCCGCACAACTGGATCGTCCCATTGAGACTGCCCAGGTGGATGCCGATAACGTGCCGGAGCTGGTGGCGCTGATTAATCGCGTCAAGCCGGACCTGGTGATCAACGTGGCGCTGCCCTACCAGGATCTGACCATTATGGACGCTTGCCTGGAAGCGGGCGTCAATTACCTGGATACCGCCAATTACGAGCCGCTGGATACCGCCAAGTTCGAGTACAGCTGGCAGTGGGCCTACCAGGACAAATTCAAGAATGCTGGTCTGATGGCGCTGCTGGGTTCCGGTTTCGATCCTGGTGCCACCAACGTGTTCACGGCATACATCGCTAAGCACTACTTCGATGAAATCCATACCCTGGACATCATCGACGTTAACGGCGGCGACCACGGTTACCCGTTTGCCACCAACTTCAACCCGGAAATCAATATCCGCGAAGTGACCGCCGAGTGCCGTCACTGGGAAAACGGTGAGTTTGTTACCACCCCAGCGATGTCCACCAAGCAGTCCTTCACCTGCCCGGACGGAGTGGGTACTTACAACATCTACCGCATGTACCACGAAGAGCTGGAGTCGCTGGTGAAAAATTTCCCCAGCCTGAAACGCGCCCAGTTTTGGATGAGCTTCGGCGAAAGCTACCTGAAGCACCTGGAAGTGCTGGGCAATGTGGGCATGACCGGCATCGAACCGGTGGAATTCAATGGCCAGCAGATTGTGCCGATTCAGTTCCTGAAGCGCCTGCTGCCTGACCCGGCCAGCCTCGGTCCGCGCACCAAGGGCAAAACCTGTATCGGTTGCGTGGTAACGGGCGTGAAAGACGGCAAACCGAAAACTGTTTACCTGTACAACATCTGCGATCACCAGGCATGTTATGCCGAGGTTCAGTCCCAGGCGATTTCCTACACCACCGGCGTGCCGGCCATGATCGGCGCCAAGATGATGCTGGAAGGCAAGTGGCAACAGGCTGGTGTCTGGAACATGGAGCAGATGGACCCCGATCCGTTCATGGAAGACATGAACAAATACGGTCTGCCCTGGGCAGTAATCGAAGAACCCGGTTTCGACCTGGTCTGATTCGGAAAGAACCCATTGGCTAACAATCCCTTTGACGGCTTTGATGCCCGCCGCGTGCCTTCGCCCTGTTTTGTGGTGGACGAGGCCGCGGTGGAACGCAACCTGCAAATTCTTCACCGTGTGCAGGAAGAGAGTGGCGCCAAAGTGCTGGCGGCGCTAAAGGCATTTTCCATGTGGAGCCTGGCACCGTTGGTGTCGAAATACCTGTCTGGCACCTGTGCCAGTGGTCTGCATGAGGCGCGTCTGGGGTATGAGGAGTATGGCGGTGAAGTGCATGTGTTCTCCGCGGCCTACACTGAACACGACCTGGCGGAAATCCTCAAGATCGCTGACCACGTGGTATTCAACTCCTTTGGCCAGTGGCAGCGCTTTCAGCCGCTGTTGCAGCAGGCGAAACAGGAAAGACCCCATTTAAAGTATGGTCTGCGGATTAACCCCCGCCACTCCGAGGGCGAGGTCGCCATTTACGACCCCTGTGCGCCCTGTTCGCGGCTGGGTATCCCTCTGTCGCAATTCGAGGGTGAGTCACTTGAGGGCATCAGCGGCCTGCATTTCCATACCCTCTGCGAACAGGATGTGGAGCCGTTGAAGCGCACGCTGGCAGCTGTTGAGGCGCAATTCGGCGACTTGCTGCATACCATGGAATGGGTCAATTTCGGCGGCGGCCACCACATTACCCGACCGGATTACCAGGTGGATGAGTTAATCGAGCTGGTGAAAACCTTTAGTGCCAAATACAACGTGCAGGTATTCCTGGAGCCCGGAGAGGCGGTTGCTATTCATACCGGCGTGCTGGTCACCGAGGTGCTCGACCTGACCTGGAACGATATGGATCTGGCGATTCTCGATACGTCTGCCACCTGTCATATGCCGGACACCCTGGAAATGCCCTATCGACCCCATGTGCTGGGGGCGGGTCAGCACGGAGAAAAGGCCCATACTTACCGTCTCGGTGGCATGACTTGCCTGGCGGGAGATGTTATTGACGATTACAGCTTTGACCAGCCCTTACAGGTGGGCCAGCGGCTAGTGTTTGACGACATGAGCCACTACACCATGGTGAAAACCAGTACCTTCAACGGCATTAATCTGCCCGCCATCGCCATCTGGAATTCCGAAACTGATGAATTGCGTGTGGTAAAGCAGTTCGGCTATGAAGATTTCAAACAACGGCTGAGCTAAGCTCGCTTGCACAGGCATTCAAAACAGCCCGGCGGGAAACCGTCGGGCTGTTTTTTTGGTGTGAGATTGTCAGAGGTGGCGGGCTTTCATCGGAGTTCTGATCAGGGCCATAGCCAGAATCAATAGGCCACGTTATTGCAATATGCGTCGCCGATGGCTACTTTTGAAGAACGTTATCAGTATCAAATATTGGATAAAGGAGTTCGAGTATGGCTAACGAAGGTTACCATGAGCCCATTGATGAATTGAGTAATGAAACCCGGGATATGCACCGGGCCATTACCTCGCTGATGGAAGAGCTGGAGGCGGTGGACTGGTACAACCAGCGGGTTGATGCTTGCAAGGACCCTGAGCTGAAGGCCATCCTGGCGCACAACCGCGACGAGGAAAAGGAACATGCGGCCATGGTGCTGGAGTGGATTCGACGCCGTGATCCTGCCTTTGACCATGAGCTGAAGGATTTTCTGTTTACCGACAAGCCCATCACCCACGGATAGGTATTTCTCACCGGGAAGGGGATCGCTTACCAGTCTGTCAGCTGTCGATCCCCAGTGAGTCCCAAATCTCGTCTATTCTCGCTTTGACCTGTGAGCCCATGGTGATGGGTTTGCCCCATTCACGGTTGGTTTCGCCGGGCATTTTGTTGGTGGCATCGAAACCGATCTTGGAGCCGAGTCCGGATACCGGGGAGGCAAAATCCAGGTAGTCGATGGGGGTGTTGTCGATGATCACCGTGTCCCGCCGCGGGTCCATTCGCGTGGTCATGGCCCAGATCACATCATTCCAGTCACGGGCGTTGACATCATCGTCGGTGACCACCACAAACTTGGTGTACATAAACTGGCGCAGGAACGACCACACGCCCATCATCACCCGCTTGGCATGACCGGGGTACTGCTTCTTCATGGTGACCACTGCCATGCGGTAGGAGCAGCCCTCCGGCGGTAGGTAAAAGTCGACAATTTCCGGAAACTGCTTGCGCAGGATTGGCACGAAAACTTCATTCAGTGCCACGCCGAGAATGGCTGGCTCGTCCGGCGGCCTGCCGGTATAGGTGCTGTGGTAGATGGGGTTGGTGCGGTGGGTGATCCGCTCCACGGTAAAAACCGGGAAACGCTCCACTTCGTTGTAGTAACCGGTATGGTCGCCAAACGGGCCCTCGTCGGCCATCTCGCCAGGGTATAAATGGCCTTCCAGAATAAACTCGGCGCTGGAGGGCACCTGCAAGTTGCTCCCCAAGCACTGGACCACTTCCGTGCGCTCACCGCGCAGCAATCCCGCAAAGGCATATTCGGACAGGCTGTCCGGCACGGGCGTGACCGCACCGAGGATGGTGGCCGGGTCGGCCCCCAATGCGACGGCTACCGGGAACGGTTCTCCAGGGTGCTGCTGTTGCCAGTCGCGGAAATCCAGGGCGCCGCCTCGGTGGGACAACCAGCGCATAATCAGTTTGTTTTTGCCGATCACCTGCTGCCGGTAGATGCCCAGATTCTGGCGCTCTTTTTCCGGTCCGCGGGTAATCACCAGCGGCCAGGTCACCAGTGGACCCGCGTCTTCGGGCCAGCAGGTCTGGATTGGTAGTTTGCCCAGATCCACGTCATCCCCCTCAATAACCACTTGTTGGCAGGGAGCTTTCTTTACCAGCTTGGCGGGCATGTTGAGAATAGGTTTGAATTGGTGACGTTTTTCCCAAAGGTCTTTCATCCCCTTGGGCGGATCGGGTTCCTTGAGGAAGGCCAGTAATTCACCCACTTCCCTCAGCGCTGAAATGTTTTCCTGCCCCATTCCCATGGCCACCCGTTCGGGGGTGCCGAACAGGTTGCCGAGCACAGGGATGTCAAAACCTTTGGGGTTTTCGAACAGCAGCGCCGGGCCGCCCGCGCGTAGGGTGCGGTCACAGATTTCTGTCATTTCCAGGTGGGGATCGATCTCGGTGCTGATGCGTTTCAGCTCGCCGCGTTGTTCCAGAAAATCGATAAATTCCCGCAGGTCGGAATGCTTCATAGGGTCGCTCTTTTGCTCGGTGTGCCAAGTGTTACGGCATCGGCCAGCGAATGCAACAAGTGCGGGCGGGCGCTGTGTTGGCAGATGCAAATGGATGGTATTGGAGTTACATTAACGCCATGGTTTATCCCGCCCTGATTCTGATCATCGCCCTGATTCATTTCGGCTTTGTGCTGTTTGTGATTGCCGGTGGTCTGCTGGCATTTTACTGGCCGTCGCTGATCTGGGGTCATTTTCTCTGCGCCGTTTACGGTGTTTCCATCATGCTGATTGGTTGGCGCTGCCCGCTGACTGAACTGGAGGTATGGTTGCGGCAGCAGAAGGGGGAATCCATCGTTGCTGGGGAATGGGAGTTTTTGCGCCACTACATCTGGTCGCATTTGGGGCTGGATGGTAATGAGTGGTTTATTACGGCAGCCCTGCTGTTGGCACTTTTGCTGTTTAATTTCCAAGCCTATCAGGCTGTGGCGTTCTGGAGTTAGTTGTGGAAGGGTTGGGTAAAATTTTCCTGTTTAACTCTGCTGTGGTTGGCATTGCCGTGCTGATTCACTACGAGGCATTGTACCGGCTGGCCCTGTTGCTGCCGAAGCTGGGTATAGCGCCGCGCTTTCGGGTATTGTGTGGCATCTGCGGGGCATTTCTCGCCCACGTGGCGGAAATCTGGCTATTTGCCTTTGCCTATTACCTTTTGCTGCAGATTGGGGGATCCGGTTCCCTGGGTGGCAATTTTGACGGATCGATTCTCGACTGCAGCTATTTCTCTTTCAGCAACTACACCTCACTTGGCTACGGGGATATTGAGCCATTCGGGCACATTCGATTCCTGGCCGGATTGGAGGCCCTCACAGGGCTGATTCTGATCGGCTGGACAGCCTCTTTCATGTATATCGAGATGCAGAAATTCTGGGTGGCTGGAAAAGGTAGGCGCTAGCGCAGCCGTCTATTCAAAGACAATCGTCTTGTTGCCGTGCAGTAGTACCCTGTCTTCCAAATGATAGCGCAGGCCCTTGGCCAGCACGGTCTTCTCTACATCTTTACCCTTGCGAACCAGATCGGGAATGCTGTCGTGGTGGCTGATGCGCACAACATCTTGTTCAATGATCGGGCCGGCATCCAGATCGCTGGTGACATAGTGACAGGTGGCGCCGATCAATTTAACACCGCGTTCTGCCGCCTGATGATAGGGCTTGGCGCCGACAAAGGCGGGCAGGAAGCTGTGGTGGATGTTGATGATTTGACCCGGATACCGGGCACACAATGCCGGGGGCAGAATCTGCATGTAGCGGGCCAGCACAATTACATCGGCCTGGCTCTGTTCGATCAGCGCTTCCACCACGCCGAAATGCTGTGCCTTGTTGTCCGGGTCAACCGGCGTGTGGTGGTAGGGAATGTTGTGCCAGTTGACGTAACTGCGCAGGTCGTCGTGGTTGGAGATGACGCAGGGAATATCAAACTGCATTTCCATGCTGCGCCAGCGATACAGCAGGTCCGACAGGCAGTGGGCCTGTTTGCTGGCCATCAACACAACGCGTTTTGGGGTGCCGGTATCGGTCAGTCGCCATTGCATCTGATACTGCTCGGCCAGCGGGGCAAAGCGTGCGCAGAGTTCCTCGGCATCGTAAGGGAGCGAGTCCGCGGCAATCACCTGTCGCATGAAGAACCAGTTGCTCTCGGGATCGCAGTAATAGTTGGCCTCGGTGAGCAATCCGCCCTCCTGTGCCAGAAAGGTACTGACGGCAGCCACCAGACCAACGCGGTCAGGGCAGGAAATGATCAGGCGATAACTTTGCGCACTCATGGTTTGAGGGTGTCCGATAACGTGTCCATTCTTGAATATGACGGGTTGCCGTAGGCGACCCGGACTGGGATTATACTGTGGTTTTGATATCAAGTTTGACAAAGGGAATTGAGATGATAATCAGGCCTTGGATCGGGATTTTTCTGGCGATGGTTTTTCTGGGGTTTTCATCGGCTCAGGGGGAAATCTATTCCTGGAAAGATGCCAGTGGCCGTACGCACTTCAGTGATCAGAAGCCGGAAGATGTTTCCGCGCAATCCCTGGAGTTGAAGATCAACACCATTAACGCGCCCTCGGTATCCGATAGTGACTTTCTCGATGCGAGAGAGCGAGGCAAGGTGGTGATGTACAGCGCCGTGTGGTGTGGTGTTTGCAAGAAAGCGCGGCGCTACTTCCAGCAGGAAGGTATTGCCTTTAACGAATACGATATCGAGACTTCCCGTAAGGGGCGCCGGGATTATGAGGCGCTCAATGGTCGAGGCGTACCCATTATTCTGGTGGGCAGCAAGCGGATGGACGGGTTCAGCACAAAACGTTTCATGTCTCTTTGTGAGGGGAACAAGTCGCGCTGACAGCAGTTACTTGATCAGCCGTAACACATCCCGGAACCGGGGATGATCGGCACTGCCCAACCACTCGAATAGCACCATTTCCGTGGAGACGATTTCCACGCCGTTAGCCGCCATGCGCCGCAGAGCGGCATCGCGGTTTTCCGCTGTGCGTGAGCCAATGGCATCGCTGGTGACGAACACCTGTTTTCCCGCTTCCACCAGCCCGAAGACAGTTTGTAGTACACAGACGTGTGCTTCACAGCCTGTCACGATCAGTTGTTTGGCCGTCGGTATCGCCATATCAGCCCCAAGGGCGCGGCAGGCGTCGAACGTCATTTTTACAAGGACCGGTTCATCTGACTGTAGGTCAAGGCGTTCATCGGTGCGACCTAAACCCTTGGCATTGTGTTCCGTGAATAGGCGGGGAATATCCAACAATCGGGATGCTTGCAGCAGCCTCTGAGTGTTCCGGATCACGGTATCAGCATTGTGGATCACCGGCATCAGACGGCTTTGAATATCCACAACCATAAGGGCGCAGTGGCGTGGATCGATAAGTTGCATGTGCTATCCCAGAGCAGCCTGGTTGGCCAGAGCAGTTGCGTAATCCTGCATCATGACCTCGGCGTTAGCACTGAATATGCGGATGCGGCCAGTGTGGGCAAGTAGGAGCAGTCCTGTGGCATGGGCAAACAGGCTGGCGGTAATTTCCCGGGCGTTACTTTCAGAGGCTCCCAGGGCCAGGGCGGCATTGGTAATGGGGAGCAGACTGTCATGCAGCTGCTTATTGAGCTCGAGATTGCGCTCCTTTCCCAGGCCTGTAGGTTTCATGCCACCGCGAAACAGGTAGAAACCCAGGTCAAGATCCCCCGGGTTATCGCGGTAGTAATGGAAAAAAGCCATGGCGGCGCTTTTCAGCCGTTCTGCGGGGTTGGCCTCGCGGGCGATCGCTTCTTCTGTGGCGCTGCACAAGGCATTCAGGGATTGGGATAATAACTCTGCATAAACAGCTTCCTTTGAGTCGAAGTGGAAATATAGCGCGGCCGGTGTGTATCCGGCAGCCTTGGCAATGGCTCTCAGGCTGGCTCCTTCAAGACCCTCCTGCTCAAAAACCAGACGTGCGGCGTTGAGGATAATATCCCGTTTCAGATCTTTGGTAGCAGGGCGTCGTTTATTCAAAATCATTCCTGGCCATGGAGTATGGCGACTAGGTTGGGGGCTTGAACAAAAATTCTAACAGCGTTAGATTGTTCGTCAATTATTATTTCAGGGCGTTTCATCATGTTGATGGATAGTGCGGAATACCGGGAATCATTAAGGCGATATCAACCCAGGGTGTTCCTCAACGGCCAGCGCGTGGCCAGTGTCGCCGACGAACCTCTGTTGGCGCCGGGAGTGGCCGCCGTTGGGGTGACCTACGATTTCGCCCACAAACTCCAATATGCGGAGCTGATGACGGCGACCCAGAAAACCTCCGGGAAGCTGGTCAACCGCATGTTGCATATCAGCGAGGACAGCAATGACCTGCTCAACAAGCTGGAGGCAGTAAGACTGGTGTGTGCGGAATCCGGTTGTGCCCAGCGCTACCTGTCTCACGATGCCCTGAATGCTCTCTTCCAGTCGACCTGGCAGACAGATGAGCTTCATGGAACCGACTACCATCAGCGATTTTTGAATTATTTGCACGATGTTCAGGATCAGGACCTGACCTTGGGTGTTGCCATGACGGATGCCAAGGGAGATCGCTCCCTCCGTCCGGGTCAGCAGGCCAACGCGGATGTGTATGTGCACATCAAAGAGCGTCGTGCAGATGGCATTGTGATCAGTGGCACTAAGGCGATTGTCACTGGTGCGCCCTACATGCACGAATTTCTGGTCATGCCCTGCCGCACCCACCGCACTGAGGATGCTGATTATGCTGTGGCCTGTGCGGTTCCGATCGATGCCACGGGGGTGACGATTGTTGCCCGTCCCGCTGGACGGCCCGGAGAGAGTGCGGCCAAGTTCTCCGCCAAATACGGACAGTCCACCGGCGTGGTGATTTTTGAAGATGTGTTTGTTCCCCATGACCGGGTGTTTTTGGCCGGGGAGTGCGAGGAGGGCGGGTTTCTGACCACCAGCTACGCCACACATCATCGGCATTCCTGTATCGGTGCTCGGGCAGGATTTGGTGACCTGCTGATCGGTGCCGGTGCGATGGTCACCGAGGCCAATGGGCTCGACCCCGATCGCCACGGCCATATCCGCGACGCAATGGTGGACCTGATTACCATCACAGAGGGTTTTTATGCTTGTGGCGTGGCTGCATCCGTTTATTGCCAGGAAGATCCAGCAGGCGTGGTTATGCCTGATGCCGTCTTTAGCAATATCGGCAAGTTGCTGCTGGCCAATAAGATCTATGACATGCACCGCCTGGCCCACTACGTATCGGGTGGCATGATTGTCGCGCTACCGGGTCCCGACGAGGATCACAACCCGGAGACAGCCGCGTCCCTGGCAGCGGTACTGGGTGGGCGTCAGGATATTCCTGCGGATAAGCGCCTGGAAGTGGCGCGCTTTATCGAGGATCTGACCGCTTCTCACCAAGGCGGTTGGTACTCGGTGATCTCACTGCACGGGGGCGGTTCACCGGAGGCGATGAAGCGGGAGATCTGGCGCAACTATCCCACCTACGAGAAGCGGGAGTTGGTTGAGCGCCTGTTGGACCGGGGCGTGTTCGATGAAGGAAAACGCACCTCCCGGCAGCCGGGTCGATGCTGTGCCCGGGGTTGCCAGGCGCCGGAGAGCATGGCAAAGCCTTGATCCATAGAGGCCCGGATTGCAGCCCCGGCGGTTCTGCGGCATAGTACGCCGCAGTTAAACGGAGCCGGAAAATACCATGACAGACTACCTGATTGCGCCCTCTATACTCTCAGCGGATTTTGCCCGGCTGGGTGAAGAGGTGAATGCGGTTCTGGCAGCCGGTGCCGATGTGGTGCACTTCGATGTGATGGATAATCACTACGTACCCAACCTGACAATTGGCCCCATGGTGTGCAAGGCATTGCGCAATTACGGTGTCACCGCGCCCATTGATGTGCACCTGATGGTCGACCCGGTGGATCAGTTGATCGGTGACTTTGCCGATGCTGGTGCCAGTTGGATCACCTTTCATCCGGAAGCCTCCCGCCACGTTGACCGTTCCCTGCAACTGATTCGAGATGCGGGCTGCAAGAGTGGACTGGTTCTGAATCCTGCCACTAGCCTGGAGCAGGTCAAATATGTCCTCGACAAGATTGATGTACTGTTGCTGATGTCCGTAAACCCGGGTTTCGGGGGGCAGAAGTTTATTCCGGCCACCCTCTGCAAGTTACGGGAAGCTCGGGCATTGATTGATGCCAGTGGCCGCGATATCCGCCTGGAAATCGATGGCGGCGTCACTGCAGATAATATCCGCGAGATTGCCGATGCCGGTGCCGATACCTTTGTTGCCGGCTCGGCAATTTATGGCAAGGCTGACTACAGTGCAGCCATAGGTGCAATGCGCACGGCCCTTGCTTAGGCTGCAGGCAGGCCCCGAGTGCTTGACTTTGCAGCAACGGTTGAATGAATTAGAATGCGCCCTCTGACAATTGGAGGCTTTTGTGGCATTCGGTAATTGCCCATCTCTCATTTCTGCTCAACTCGGCTGGCGATGGCGCGGCTGCTGATCCCTGCTGCCTGAATGGCGGCCACTTTTTTGCCCCTTTTTTGTCTGAACAATCTGCGCTTGTAAGCGCAAGGGAAGAACCATGACCCCGAATGAATTTGCCGAGCTGGCCGAGCAGAACTATAACCGTATTCCTGTGATGCGAGAGGTGCTGGCCGACCTCGAAACTCCCCTGTCCTGTTACCTGAAGCTGGCCCGAGGGCCCTATTCCTATCTGTTTGAATCTGTCCAGGGCGGTGAAAAATGGGGGCGTTATTCCCTGATAGGTTTGCCAGCTTCCACTGTTCTCAAAGTCTATGGCGACCAGCTCACCATCGAGACCAATGGTGTGCAGCAGGAATGTCGGACTACCACTGATCCGTTGCAGGATATCGAAGCGTTTCACGCCACCTACCGCATGCCTGAGCTACCACAGTTGCCCCGTTTCACCGGTGGTCTGGTGGGTTATTTCGGTTATGACACGGTGCGCTACGTGGAGCCAAAGCTGAAAAACTCTACGCCACCTGACGAGTTGGGCAACCCGGATATCCTGCTGATGGTGTCTGACGAGGTGGTTATTTTCGACAACCTGCTGGGTAAGCTGATACTGGTAGTACATGAAGATGCCAAGGCACCCAATGCCTGGTCACGAGCCCAGGAGCGGCTCGACGATCTGGAAGCTAAGCTGAAATTGCCGGTGCCGGAAATGCCCGGGCTCAACATGGCAGGCAGCGGTTTGCAGGAGTCCGCGTTTGTCTCCAGTTTTGGTGAGCAGAATTACAAGGATGCGGTGAATATCATCAAGGACTATGTTCTGGCGGGGGATGTGATGCAGGTTGTCCCTTCACAGCGGCTGTCCATGGATTTTACCGCTGAACCGCTCAACCTTTACCGGGCTTTGCGCTGCCTGAACCCCTCGCCCTACCTGTATTTCCTGGATCTCGATGATTTTCATATTGCGGGGTCATCGCCGGAAATTCTGGCTCGCCTGGAAGACGGCGAAGTGACGGTTCGTCCCATTGCCGGGACCCGTCGCCGCGGCCATACCGAGGAAGAGGACAGGGCGCTGGAAGCCGAAATGCTGGCCGACCCCAAAGAAATTGCCGAGCATCTGATGCTGATTGACCTCGGTCGCAATGATGTCGGCCGGGTGGCACTGACAGGTTCAGTGAAACTCACCGAAAAGATGTCGGTGGAGCGTTATTCCCACGTGATGCATATCATCTCTAATGTCACCGGGCAGGTGCCACCGGAGACCAGTGCGATTGATGTGTTGCGGGCGACGCTGCCTGCAGGCACCTTGAGTGGTGCGCCCAAAATTCGCGCCATGGAAATTATCGACGAGCTGGAGCCGGTGAAGCGCGGTGTCTACGGTGGCGCCGTGGGCTATATCGGCTGGAACGGTAATATGGACACTGCCATTGCCATTCGCACCGCAGTGATCAAGGGCGGCAAGCTTTATGTGCAGGCTGGTGCCGGTATTGTGGCGGACTCGATTCCCGAGCTTGAGTGGAAAGAGACCATGAATAAGGCGCGGGCCATATTCCGCGCTGCCGACCTGGTACTTTGAGGAGTTGTGCCGTGATATTGATGATTGATAACTACGACTCCTTTACCTACAACGTGGTGCAGTACCTGGGTGAGTTGCATGCTGAAGTAAAAGTAGTACGCAACGATGAGATCACTCTGGATCAGGTTGCCGCGCTGGCACCAGAGAAAATTGTGATTTCTCCCGGGCCCTGCACGCCCAATGAAGCCGGTATCTCCGTCGCGCTGGTGACGGAATTTGCCGGGAAAATCCCTATGCTGGGTATCTGTCTTGGCCACCAGAGTATCGGTCAGGCCTTTGGTGCCAAAGTGGTACGCGCCCGACAGGTAATGCATGGCAAGACGTCGCCGGTCTATCACAATAATTCCGGCGTGTTTCGAGGCTTGGCAAATCCCTTCGAGGCCACGCGTTACCACTCACTGATCCTGGAGCGCGAGTCACTGCCGGACTGTTTCGAAGTCACCGCCTGGACGCAGGATGAAAACGGTGGTGTCGATGAAATTATGGGCGTGCGCCATCGCGACTTTGCGATTGAGGGCGTCCAGTTCCACCCGGAATCCATTCTTACCGAGCATGGCCATGACCTGCTGGAAAACTTTTTAAAGAGTTAAGCCATGAATATTCAACAGGCCATAGCGGCAGTTCTGCAAAGACAGGATCTCAGCATTGAAGATATGCGTGAGGTGATGCGGCAGATCATGACCGGTGACGCAACCGATGCTCAGATCGGCGGTTTTCTGGTGGGATTGCGCATGAAGGGTGAAACCGTTTCGGAAATAACCGCAGCGGCACAGGTTATGCGTGAACTGGCAGCGCCCGTGAGTGTCGGTGGCGAACATCTGGTGGATATCGTTGGCACGGGTGGTGACAGCGCCGGTATTTTTAATGTATCCACTGCCAGCACCTTTGTGGCCGCAGCGGCAGGCGCCAGGGTTGCCAAGCATGGCAATCGATCGGTGAGCAGTAAAAGCGGTAGTGCCGATTTGCTGGAAGCAGCCGGTGTTTGTCTAGACTTGTCCCCGGCTGAAGTGGCGCGGTGCGTCGAAGAAGTGGGTGTCGGGTTTATGTTTGCGGTCAATCACCACAGCGCCATGAAGCACGCGATTGGCCCCCGTCGGGAGCTGGCTGCAAGGACACTCTTCAATTTGCTTGGACCGCTGACCAATCCGGCACGTATTCCCAATATGCTGCTGGGAGTCTTTGACCGCGAGTGGGTAAGACCGGTTGCGGAAGTAATGCGTGAATTGGGCGCTGAGCATGTACTGGTGGTCCACTCGGCAGATGGCCTGGATGAGATCAGTATTGCTGCCGAGACATGGGTGGCAGAGCTTTTAAATGGAGAAATACTGGAATACACGGTTGTTCCGGAAGATTTCAATATTGCCCGTGGCCACTTGCAGGACTTGAAGGTGGTGGATGCGGACGAGAGCCTGGCCATGGTGAAGCGGGCGCTTTCCAAAGATGGCGGTACTGCATCAGATATGGTGGCGCTAAACGCCGGAGCTGCACTCTATGCGGCAGGTGTCGCCACCAGCTTGGCAGAGGGCGTGGGTATGGCCCAGGACGCTATTGGTAGCGGTTTGGCGAAAGCCAAGCTGGATGATCTGGCAGCATTTTCGCGCTGCCTAAAAGAACTGGATACAGAATGATGAATTCCGCGATAAATACACCCACTGTGTTGAAAAAAATTCTTGAACGCAAGGCCGCGGAAGTTGCCCGGCGCAGCCAACAGGTTTCCCTGGAGCAGCTGCAGGAGCAGTGCCGTGACCCTCGTGAAATCAGGGGGTTCGCCTCTGCGCTGCAGTTCAAGATTGACCAGGGGCTGGCCGCTGTGATTGCCGAAGTAAAAAAGGCGTCACCCAGTAAAGGAGTGATTCGTGAGGATTTTGATCCGGTGGGAATTGCCCGCAGTTATGAAAAGGGAGGCGCTGCCTGCCTGTCCGTGCTGACAGAGGAAGAGTTTTTTCTGGGCTCCGACGAATACCTGAAAATGGCCCGTGAAGCCACACGCCTGCCGGTGTTGCGTAAGGATTTTGTGATTGAGCCTTACCAGGTATACGAGTCCTATGTGTTGGGTGCCGACTGTATTCTGCTGATTGTGGCGGCCCTGGAGCAGTCTCAACTGGAAAGCCTGCATGACATCGCTCGGCAACTGGGGTTAGACGTGTTGATCGAGGTGCACAACGCGCAGGAGCTCGACCGTGCCATGGTCATCGAAAACCCGATGATCGGTATCAATAACCGCAATCTGAATACGTTTCATACGACGCTGGATACCACCTTCAGTTTGCTGGGAAAAATTCCCGAAGATAGGATTGTGATTACCGAAAGTGGCATTCTCACCATTGATGATGTGGCGGCCATGCGCGGTCACAATGTCAATGCGTTCCTGGTGGGCGAGACATTTATGCGTGCTGAAGAGCCCGGCCTGAAATTGGTAGAGATGTTTAATTGATAAGCAGGTCTCCCTGCTGCCGTTTGTTAACCATCAATCAACCTTGTAGCCTGGGTTTGGATTCGATTGTGAGCCCCGCGAATGCGGGGCTTTTTTGTGGGCCTGTGGCCGGGCGAACGCCGGTGGCACGGAGAGAGCTACCAGGGTTGTGTGGGGTGTTGCTCCACGCCTTCCGGGATCTGGAACCAATCCTGTTTTTCGCTGGCCCATACGTGCAAAGTCGGTTGAATGTCACGAGTGTCCGCTAAAGTGCTTGGTTTGAGTTTAAGGACTTCCGGCTGTTGCGGGTTGTAGTGGTAAATGCGATTGCCGCAGCCAGGACAAAACTCCGCACAATTGGTATTGCCGCTGTCCGCCGGCCTCTCCCAGTGTTTCAGTGGTCCGTGGAAGCGGATTGAGGATGCATTTACCATGGCTGTCAGACTAAAAGCGCTGGTAGAGAGTTTTTGACATTCGCGGCAATGACAGGCGATAACCCGCAGGGGAGGCTCCAGTAGTTCATAGGTGATCAGCCCACATTGACATGAACCGCTGATGGGGTAATGAATACTTTGCATGGGAATTCCTTTGCAGTGAAGTCAGGTATTCTCATGATAAGAGTGGGCAGGAGAAGTGTACAAGCTGAATGCAGGCAATAAAAAAGGCCTCATGGAGGCCCTCGGGTAAAACCACTTTCCTGTCAGCGCGTACCGAAGACCACCATGGTTTTTCCTTTCACAGAAACTAGACCCTGATCTTCCAGGGTTTTCAAAACCCGGCCTACCATCTCTCTTGAACATCCGACAATGCGGCCAATTTCCTGGCGGGTGATTTTGATCTGCATGCCATCCGGGTGTGTCATGGCGTCCGGTTCCTTGCAGAGGTCCAGTAGAGTGCGTGCTACGCGCCCCGTCACATCGAGAAAAGCAAGGTCGCCCACTTTGCGGGTGGTATCCCTTAAGCGTTTCGCCATCTGAACGCCGATAGCGAACAGGAACTCTGGGTGCTCACGGGAGAGTTCCTGAAACTTGCTATAGTTGATTTCGCCAAGTTCACATTCTGTTTTGGCGCGAATCCAGGCGCTGCGGTCCGGTTGCTGGAAGAGACCCATCTCGCCGAAAAAGTCACCTTCGTTGAGGTAGGCAACAATCATTTCCCGGCCATCGTCGTCTTCTATGAGTACGGTGACGGAGCCTTTAACAATATATGACAGCGTATCGCCTTCATCACCGGCATAGATGATGGTGCTTTTTGCCGGGTACTTGCGTCGGTGACAGTGAGCCAGAAATTCTTCCACGTTGGGAATGTGGGGGGTTATCGGTGCCGGTGCCAACTCGGGTTCCTCCCTTTTGTGACTTTTTTCAAATAATGCCCCCATTATGGGCACAAAGTCCTCTTTGGCCAAGTTGGTATTTGTCATGAGCTCTACTCCTCATTTGAGTGGCTAGTCGTACTGAATTGGCAATTCTAAAGGTAACTGGGTATCAATTATGTTAGGCTCTCGACACTTTTGAGCACGAGGACGACATGAAAACCAAGATTTCCTGGGGCGGAGACGCCAAATTCATCGCAGAGACGGAAAGCGGACATCAGCTCGTGATGGATGGTCCTCCAGATCATGGGGGCAAAAACCAGGGTGCTCGACCAATGGAGGTTGTGCTCAGTGGCATGGGGGGATGTTCCGCTTTTGACGTGGTGCATATCCTTAAAAAAAGCCGTCAGGATGTCGTCGGTTGCGTTGCTGAAATCGAGGCGGAAAGGGCAGATGAAGTGCCCTCAGTGTTTACTAAAATTCACATCCACTTTGTTGTGTCTGGCAGGAATCTTCGAGAAAACCAGGTGGCGAATGCCGTCAAACTGTCAGCCGAAAAGTATTGTTCAGCATCCATCATGCTCTCTCGCGGTGGTGTGGAAATCACCCACAGCCACAGTATTGAGGCGATCGACTAAATTCGATCAGGCAGCGATGCTGTCTTCTTCCCCCTTTCTATAATTCGCAGACAAAAAAATGGGCAGCTTGTGAGCTGCCCAAAGGGATATTAAGAGGGGTAGAAAGTGTCAACTAGGAGGTATAACCCTTGGCGTTGGTGCTTCTCCAAAATTCATCCAGCGCCAATGTATGGATGCTACTCTAGTGATCCTCCTTCCATAATTAAAATGTATTATTTTTATTTCCTATATAATTTAAATTCATATTTTTGTGTGTTGGCCAGCACTGGCTAAAAAAAAGGCAGCTTGCGCTGCCTTGAAAAGATCTAGAGGGAGTAAGAGGTTTGAAGCCTTATCAACAGGAAAATCCGAGAGCTGGATTACATTACCTGTCGGTCATGAAGGGCTAAAACCGCGGTTACCCGAATGGTGAGAGAGGGAGGGGGTAGACCCTATAAATTCTCGGTTTCAGAACACCTTTGCTTCGATTCAAACTATAAGTATCGACAATTCATTACTCAAATGTATTAATATAATGCCAGGCATGAATCAGGGTAATTTATTGTGGTTACAAAACATCTGGCTCGAATGGATCTCAATTTGCTGGTTGCTCTTCAGGTGCTGATGGAGGAGCAAAGTGTTACCCGGGCAGCAGAGCGGCTTTACATCACCCAGCCTGCAATGAGTAAAACTTTGCAGCGACTGCGAGAGCTTTTTGATGATCCGCTCTTTATCCGCAGTGGTCGGGGTTTGATCCCTACACCGCGAGCCACAGAGCTGGCTGTGCAGTTGCCAACGGTTCTTTCCAGCGTTTCCCTGTTGGTAGAAAAAACGACGTTCGATCCCCAGGTTTACGATGGGGAGATGCGTATCATGACTGCAGAGTTTATAGCTGTTCAGGTCATTCCAACGCTGACGCGGCATGTGATAGCAGAGGCTCCTCACATGTCACTGACATTGACCAGCGAGGCTGGCGAGGAAGCCCGGGCGCTGGAAGATGGTAACCTGGATTTTGCTATCGAGATTGCTCGTCCCTACGGCAGTGAATTTCATGTTACCCCCCTGGGTAATTTTACCCCGGCGGTGTGGATGCGTACCGGTCACCCGCTTGCCGATAGGGAAAAACTGACACTGCGGGAAATGCTGGAATACCCCTTTATCCAGTATTACCTGCTGCTTTCGGGAGAGGTTTCCGCATCGGTGGAAAGTCGCTTTGACCGAGAGCTGGCCAAGTTAGGCCTATCCCGTAAAAAGACGCTGGTAACCACCCAGTTGATGACGGCCATGGATGCGCTGTGGCAAACCGACTGCCTGATGATGGCCACCATGCACGACCTGAAAATGGAAGGTGAAACCTATGGCATTGTTCGCAAGGCCTACCCCGAAGAACTGGAGTTTGATAACACGGTGCCTGTCGTGCTGGTGCAGCATGCTCGCACAATCAAGTCGCCTGCCCACCAGTGGGTCAAGGACCAGATCATAGGAATTGTTCAGGAGATCAAGGAAAAGGCCAAGCAGGCCGCTCGGGCTCGCTAGATTCGGTAGCTGCTTTTGGTCATTGCCTTGGAAACCAAACTCATCAAGGTTTTCACCGGCGCTGGAAACTCAACGCCGCCAGCCTGCAGGGCGGCGTGCGCGTGTCTGGATTCGTCTTCCAGCATCTGGTCAACAATGGCGCGGCTCTTGCTGTCCTGGGGTGGCAGCTCCTGCAGATGGCTTTGTAAGTGTTTGCAGACCTGATCCTCCGTGGCGGAGACAAAACCCAGGCTTAACTTGTCGCTGATCAGTCCCGCAGTGGCACCAATACCAAAGGAAAGTCCGTACCAGAGGGGATTGAGCACGCTGGTATGGCTACCCAGTTGCTTCACCCGTTCTTCACACCAGGCCAGATGATCGATTTCCTCGTCCGCTGCCTGCTCCATGTCCTCGCGCACAGAAAATAATTTTGCTGTGAGGGCCTGACCTTGATAGAGGGCCTGGGCACAGACCTCTCCAGAATGATTGACTCGCATCAGCCCTGCAGCATGCTTTTTTTCAACCTCACTCAACGGTTGCTCCGCATTCCCGGCAGCGGGAGAGCTGCGTTCGGGAGACGGCGCATCTGCCACCAATGTTCTCAGGGCCTTGTCGGCCTGAATCAGTAATCCGTCAAAGAATGAGTGTCGTCTGGCGTTCATTGGTCTAATGTTCTGCTGGTTGGAAGGTAAGTATTGTAACAAACTTGTTGCAGCTGCAAGGGGGTGAGCATGATAGGCGCGACAATCGAAGATCTTGGCCACGGTATCTACTGTCTGGACGCCCATTACATCAAGGAGGGGGTAGCATGCTGCTACCTCCTGATTGAGGGATCGCAGGTGTCCATTATCGAGACGGGGACTGCTCATACAGTCGAAGCTATCCAGGCAGCATTGGGTTCCCTGGGATTACCGCTGGATGCAGTGCGTTATGTGGTGCCGACCCACGTACATCTCGATCATGCCGGGGGTGCGGGGGTGCTGATGGCTCGATGCAAAGAAGCTACATTAGTCGTTCATCCCAGAGGTGCCCGGCATATGATAGATCCAAGCCGGCTGATTGAAGGGGTAAAAGCGGTTTACGGAGAAGAAGCTTACAGTGAGCTCTACGGTGAGCTGGTTCCTGTAAAGGAAGAGCGGGTTATTGTTGCAGAAGATGGTGCGGTCATTGAGCTGGGTGGGCGATCACTGCAAATTCGCCATACCCCCGGCCATGCCGAGCACCATTTTTGTGTCTGGGATACCCGCAGTCAGGGCTGGTTCACAGGCGACACCTTTGGCCTAAGTTACAACTTTGAAACCATGGCTGACGAAAGGCTTATTCTGCCAACCACAACCCCTGTTCAGTTTGATCCGGATAAACTGCTCGATTCACTGGATTTGTTGATGAGCTATGATCCCCGGCGTATGTATCTGACCCATTATGGTGTGCTGGAAGCCCCGGCAAACTATGTGCAAAGCCTGAAATATCAAATCAGGAGCTGGAGCCAGATGGCATTAAACTTGGCGTTGGAAGATGACAGGGAGCAAGCCATTGCCGAGAAATTGACTGAGTCGCTCAGGCAGCAAATTCTGGAACAATGGCCAAATGTCGACGCCGCTGAAATTCTCAATGATCTGGCGATGGATATTGAGCTCAATGCCCAGGGCATTGAGGTGTGGTTAAAACGCAACGAACAATAGGAAAAAAGATATGCAGGATGCTCATGACCTGGGGGTGATTGTTGACGCTCGGGTACCCCTGGTGGTGCTGGAGACCCACGAAGAAACTCGCGCGATTGATTTACTGTTACGGGTAGCGCGTCAGCGGGACAAACCGCTGTTTCAATGGACGCTAACCGACGGGCTGAGGCGAGCGGACTTTGGCTTGCAGCTGGCAGGCAACAGTCAGCATGCGGAACCTGAAGCCGTCTTGTCTTTTTTGAAAGAGCGCGCCGAACCGGGCTTTTACGTACTCTGTGACTTTCATCCCTGGTTAAGTGATGAGCCAAAAAATGTGCGCTTGCTGAAAGACATTGCGCTGCGCAACAGTGGTGGTCAGATTACCGTGATTCTGGTGAGTCATCGCCTGCAATTACCGCCTGAACTGTCCAGGCTTGGGGCGAGTTTTAGTATGTCCTTGCCCGGCGATGACCAGATTCATACCCTGATCCGCGATGAGGCGAAACTCTGGGCCCAGGGCAACGGTGGTCGCAAGGTCAAAACCGATAACGGTACGCTGCAAAAGCTGGTGGCCAACTTGAAGGGGCTAACCCAGAGCGAGGTTCGACATCTGGTACGCGGGGCTATTATTGACGACGGCGCCATTACTGAGTCAGATCTGCCGGAGGTGAATCGTGCCAAGTTTCAGCTGATGGACCTGGAAGGCGTGCTCAGCTACGAGTATGACACGGAAAAATTCGCATCTGTCGGTGGTATGGATAACCTGAAAGCGTGGCTGGAAGCGCGTCGGCAAGTGTTTGCGGGTGAGAACAATATGCCTGGGATTGAATCCCCGCGAGGTATTCTTCTGCTCGGTGTTCAGGGTGGTGGCAAGAGCCTGGCGGCCAAGGCGGTAGCCGGGTTGTGGCAGGTACCACTGTTGCGTCTCGACATGGGCGCGCTGTACAACAAATTCCATGGTGAAACAGAGCGTAACCTTAGGGAGTCTCTGGCGCTGGCCGAGAAAATGTCGCCCTGTGTGCTCTGGGTGGACGAGATTGAAAAAGGTGTGACAGGAGATAGTTCAGATTCGGGTACCTCCCAGCGTGTGTTGGGAACCTTGCTCACCTGGTTGGCGGAAAAACGTGAGCCGGTGTTTGTGGTGGCGACAGGTAATGATATTTCTCGGCTGCCACCAGAGCTGGTGCGCAAGGGCCGCTTTGATGAGCTGTTTTTTGTCGACCTGCCGGATAAGAGTATACGGGAAGATATTTTTGCCATTCACCTAGCCCGGCGGGAACTGGACGTTGCCCAGTTCCAGTTGACGGCATTGGCGGCAGCTTCAGAGGGCTTCACCGGAGCAGAAATTGAGCAGGCCGTGGTATCGGGCCTTTATAGTGGTTTGGCGCAAAATGAGGTGCTTAATCAATCGCTCCTGCTGGCAGAGTTGGCAAAAACCAGTCCATTATCGATGGTTATGGCTGAAAAGCTGGCGCTGTTGCGGCAGTGGGCAGAAGAGCGAAATTTGGTGAGAGCCTGACCGATAATGAAATATCAAATGTAGAGAGCTAGCCCATAAAAAAGCCCGGCATATGCCGGGCTTTATTGTGTGAGAACAAGCATTAGTTGCTGCCTTGTTCTCGGGCCACGGCTCGGTAGCCAATATCCGTGCGGTAATACACCTTGTCCCAGCTGATCTGCTCGACCAGCTGGTAGGTGCGCTGTTGGGCACTGGTGACACTGTCCCCCAATCCGACGGCGCAGAGCACTCGGCCTCCGTTGGTGGTCACCGCACCATCGATCATTTTGGTGCCCGCATGAAACACTTTCTGGTCACCAGTCTCTTGATCTGGCAGGCCGGAGATAATGTCGCCTTTGGGATAGCTGTTTGGGTATCCGCCAGCCGCCAGCACAACACCGACTGCAGCGCGCTGATCCCACTGGGTTTCACATTGGTCCAGAGTTTTGTCCAGTGCGGCATTGCACAGGGCCACCAGATCCGATTGTAGGCGCATCATGATTGGCTGGGTCTCTGGGTCGCCGAAGCGGCAGTTGTACTCGATCACTTTGGGGCTGCCATCGGGCATGATCATCAGCCCCGCGTAGAGGAAACCGGTGTAGCTGTTGCCTTCGGCTGCCATGCCGTCAACGGTTGGTCGAATTACTTCAGCCATGATGCGATCGTGGATATCCGGGGTGACCACCGGTGCCGGTGAATAGGCGCCCATGCCGCCGGTATTGGGGCCCTTGTCGCCGTTATCACGGGCTTTGTGGTCCTGGGAAGTGGCCATGGGCAAGATGTGCTCACCGTCCACAATAACAATAAAGCTGGCTTCCTCGCCGGCCAGAAATTCCTCAATCACCACCCGGTGACCCGCTTCGCCAAAGGCGTTGCCGGCCAACATATCGCGGACGGCATTTTCTGCTTCTTCCAGAGTCATGGCGACGATCACGCCTTTACCGGCAGCCAACCCGTCTGCCTTAACCACGATTGGGGCACCTTTTTCTTGAAGATAGGCTAGTGCCGGTTCAATCTCGGTAAAGTTCTGGTAATCGGCTGTCGGGATGTGATGGCGGGCCAGGAAGTCCTTGGTGAACGCCTTGGAGCCCTCCAGTTGTGCGGCACCCTTGCTGGGCCCAAAAGCGCGCAGGCCCCGCTCGGCGAAGAAATCGACAATACCGTCCACTAGGGGTTGCTCCGGGCCGACGATGGTCAGGGCAATGTTATTTTGCTCGGCGAAATCGGCCAGGGCGGCAAAGTCGTCGACGCCGATATCGATATTCTGCAGCCGGGGTTCCAGTGCTGTGCCGGCATTGCCGGGAGCAACGAAGACAGTTTTGACCCCTTCACTTTGAGCCGCTTTCCACGCCAGTGCGTGTTCCCGTCCACCAGAGCCGATGACCAGAATATTCATGGGAGATTCTCTTGCCTGAAATGAAAGCGGCGATTGTACCGGCAAGGCACAATCGCCGCAAAATCAAAGCCCTGAAATTATGTTTGGGGCGCTATTAGTGACGGAAGTGTCGCATGCCGGTGAAGACCATGGCCATGCCATGTTCGTCGGCTGCGGCAATCACTTCGTCATCACGAATGGAGCCCCCAGGCTGGATCACACAGCTGATCCCCACCTTGGCAGCATTGTCGATGCCGTCCCGGAACGGGAAGAAGGCATCGGAAGCCATCACTGCACCTTTCACTTCAAGGCCCGCATGCTCTGCCTTGATGGCGGCGATTCGGGCTGAGTTAACGCGACTCATCTGGCCAGCACCGACACCGATGGTCTGGTTGTTTTTGGCGTAAACAATGGCGTTGGACTTGACCATTTTTGCCACTTTCCAGGCAAACAGCAGATCAGTCAATTCCTCGTCTGTGGGTTTACGTTCTGTAACCACTTTCAGGTCGGATGCCGTCACCATGCCGTTATCGCGATCCTGTACCAGCAGGCCGCCGTTTACGCGTTTGAAATCAAAATCTTGAGGACGACGGTCGCCCCACTGGCCGCACTCCAGTAGGCGAACATTTTTCTTGCTGCTGACAGCTTCTACCGCCGCTGCAGAAACGCTTGGCGCGATGATGACTTCCACGAACTGGCGTTCGCAGATGGCTTCAGCGGTGGCAGCGTCCAGCTCCCGGTTAAAGGCAATGATGCCGCCAAAGGCAGATTCCGGGTCAGTGGCAAACGCCAGGTCGTAGGCTGTGTTGATATCTACTGCAACAGCGCCGCCGCAGGGATTGGCGTGTTTGACAATGACGCAGGCCGGGGCATCAAACTGCTTGACGCATTCCAGTGCTGCATCGGTATCGGCAATATTGTTGTAGGACAGTTCTTTGCCCTGCAACTGGCGGGCAGTGGCAACACCGGTATCCGCCGGGTTGGCTTCGACGTAGAAAGCCGCTTTTTGGTGTGGGTTTTCACCGTAGCGCATTTCCTGGGTCTTCAGGAATTGCGTATTAAAGGTGTCGGGGAAATCACGCTTCTCGTTAGCCGTGTTGCGGGCGCCAAAGTGGTTGGCAATCATGCCGTCGTAGGCGGCGGTGTGCTCGAAGGCTTTTACCATCAGGCCGTAGCGGGTGTCATAGCTGAGCTGCCCGTTATTGCCCTGCATTTCGTCGAGTACCGCACTGTAGTCGCTGGCGTTGACCACGATGGCGACATCTTTGTGGTTTTTCGCTGCGGAGCGAACCATGGTGGGGCCGCCGATATCAATATTTTCGATGGCGGTGGGCAGGTCGCAGTTGGGGTCTGCTACTGTGCTGGCAAAGGGGTACAGGTTTACCACCACCATGTCGATGGGCAGGATGCCGTGTTCATTCATCACCGCGTCGTCAGTGCCGCGACGGCCAAGAATGCCTCCGTGTACCCTGGGGTGCAGCGTTTTGACGCGGCCATCCATCATTTCCGGAAATCCGGTGTAGTCGGAGACTTCGCGAACAGGGATACCGCTCTCGCTCAACAGGCGGAAAGTGCCGCCGGTGGAAAGCAGTTCTACCCCCTGGTCAGCCAGGGCTCGTGCAAAATCCGCAATTCCAGTTTTATCGGAAACACTGATCAGGGCGCGGGAAACTTTACGCAGGTCGCTCATCTCGTCCTCTATGTCTTACAGCAGGTTGTATTGTTTGAGTTTTTTTCTGAGAGTGCCGCGGTTAAGCCCAAGCATTTCCGCAGCCTTGCTCTGGTTGTTACGGGTGTAGGCCAGCACGGCTTCCAGCAGTGGTACTTCTACTTCGCTCAGCACCAGTTGGTAAAGGTCGTTGGTGGGCTGTCCATCCAGATGCAGAAAGTACTGTTCCAGGGCGTTAGCAACGCACTGGTGTAGAGATTCGTGTTGATGGCCGTTATCCAGAGATTCGGTGTTCATTTCCGCCTGGATAGTAAAGGTGTCAATGGCGCTCATGCGGCTGTATCCCATTCTTCTTGTCTCGTCAAAAAGAGTTTCAAACTTTGTTGTTGTTGGCTGGGCGTGTCCAGCAGATTGAAGTACTTCCGAAATGTCTCACCGCTCGGCAGGCTGTCAACGTACCAGCCTATGTGTTTGCGGGCAATGCGTGTGCCAAGATAGTCGCCATAATGTTCATGTATGGCTTGCAGATGTTCACTGATGACAGAGATCCGTTCCTCGGTGGTGGGAGCCGCCAGCAGTGTTCCGGTTTCCAGGTAGTGGTTAATTTCGCGGAACAGCCAGGGATTTCCCTGGGCGCCCCGGCCGATCATGACGGCGTCAGCACCGGTGTGCTCTAGCACTAGTCTGGCTTGCTCGGGAGAACGGATATCGCCATTGGCAAACACGGGAATATCGACAGAGGCCACCACTTCGGCAATGGTGTCGTATTCCGCATCCCCTTTGAAGCGACAGGCGCGCGTGCGACCGTGAACGGCAATTGCCTGGATACCCGAGTTTTCTGCGATTCTGGCGATTTGCACGGCATTGCGGGATTCAGTGTCCCAGCCCGTGCGAATCTTCAGTGTGACCGGGACCGGAACCGCATTGACCACGGCACAGAGGATGTCTTCCACCAGAACTTCATCCTTTAACAGCGCCGATCCTGCTGCGCGTTTGCAGACTTTTTTTGCCGGACAACCCATGTTGATGTCGATGATCTCGGCGCCAAGTAGGAAGTTTTGCCGGGCGGCTTCCGCCATCATTTCGGGGATGCTGCCTGCGATCTGCACGGACTTCGGTGTTGGCTCATCTTCGTGGGGAAGGCGCAGCTGACTTTTTCGGGTATGCCAGAGGCTGGTGTCAGAAGTGACCATTTCCGATACGGTCATACCGGCACCCAGTCGCTTGCACAGTTGGCGAAATGGCCGGTCAGTCACACCGGCCATGGGGGCCAGAATGGTGCGCGATGCCAGAACGTGATTGCCAATGGTAACCAAGTTGAGTTGCCTTTAAACGATGTCAAAAAAGGGGGGTGGCTATAATACCCGCACTTGAGATAAGGAATAAAGGCTATTCCTGGATGAATAATGAGTAACTGACGGCCTGCTCTCCCGGGTCGACCAGTGTTAGCCCCAATCGGACCGGTTGGTTTGGGGGCATCATTCTGACACCGGACATTTCGCCGGAGAGGTAGTCGGCAGGCTTCAGATGCCTCTGAGCCACGGCTTCCCCCTGCAGATCCTCAAAGCGAAGCAGTAGGTCCGGAAAGGGTTGGGCAAAGTCGGCATAGTTGATAATGACGGCGTCCACGGAGAGTGCGCCGGGTATCTCGGGTTTGCTGTAGACCAGTAAAGATTCACTACGAATCTTGTCAATGTCGCGGATGACCGGGACCGTGCAGCCGGTGAGTTCACAGTAGCGCAAAACCCAGGGCCGATAGTCTGGGTTTTTGCCCAGGACATCTGCATAGAAAAAACCATATTGGGCAACAATACACAGCGCGGCAAAAAGCGAAAGGATGCTCCATTGCCAGGGAAAGGGCTGATGCCGGGTTTCTGCCGCCGGAATATCTGTAGCAAGGGTTGCGTCAAAGCCTTCAGGTAACGCCACACTGACTTCGGCTTCGGCTTCGGCTTCGGCTTCGGCTTCGGCTTCGGCTTCGGCTTCGGCTAGATCGGAAGAGCGTCGTGTAGGGAAAGAGTGTGGA
>JALRJN010000045.1 GCA_023261185.1 Porticoccus sp. | reverse complement strand
CAATCGGTTGACCAGCCTGTTCAAATTGGTTTGAAAGCGGTAGACGCGATGGTACCCATCGGCCGTGGCCAGCGCGAGCTGATCATTGGTGACCGCCAGATTGGTAAAACAGCGATTGCTGTTGATGCGATCATTAACCAGAAAGATTCTGGTATCAAGTGTATCTATGTGGCTATTGGCCAGAAAGCCGCTTCTATTGCTGCAGTTGTGCGCAAGTTGGAAGAGCACGGCGCCATGGAGCACACCATTGTGGTTGCCGCGACAGCATCCGATCCTGCAGCGATGCAGTTTCTGGCACCATTTGCTGGCTGCTCCATGGGTGAGTACTACCGCGATCGCGGTCAGGACGCATTGATCATTTATGATGATCTGACCAAGCAGGCTTGGGCCTATCGTCAGATCTCCCTGTTGCTGCGTCGCCCTCCGGGCCGTGAAGCATACCCGGGAGATGTTTTCTATTTGCACTCCCGTTTGCTGGAACGCGCAGCCCGTGTAAATGCCGACTACGTAGAAAAATTCACCAACGGCGAAGTTAAAGGTCAAACTGGTTCGCTGACGGCACTGCCGGTTATTGAAACCCAGGCTGGTGACGTTTCTGCCTTCGTACCGACTAACGTAATTTCTATTACCGATGGTCAGATCTTCCTCGAGGCAGATATGTTTAACGCGGGCATCCGCCCTGCCATGAACGCAGGTATCTCTGTATCTCGGGTAGGTGGTGCGGCTCAGACCAAGATCATGAAGAAACTGTCTGGTGGTATTCGTACCGCACTCGCACAGTACCGTGAACTGGCGGCATTTTCCCAGTTTGCCTCTGATCTTGATGAGGCCACCAAAGCCCAGCTGGACCACGGTGAGCGCGTAACCGAGCTGATGAAACAGAAGCAGTATTCACCTCAGAGTGTGGCCGAGATGGCGCTGATGGTATATGCAGCAGACAAAGGCTACCTGAAGGAAGTTGAAGTTAACAAAATCGGTGATTTCGAACAGGCGCTGCTTTCTTACATGAAAGCGGAGCATGGTGATCTGCTGAGCAAGGTTAACGAGACTGGTGACTGGAACGACGATATTGATGCCAGTTACAAGGCGGCGCTCGAAAAATTTGTGAGCACCCAAACCTGGTAATTTCTAATGGGGACAGCGGAAGCTGTCCCCGACTGAAAGGCTTAAATTATGGCAGTCGGTAAAGAAGTCAGAACGAAAATCAACAGTATTCAGAGCACTCAGAAGATTACGAGTGCGATGGAGATGGTTGCCGCCAGTAAAATGCGGCGCGCTCAGGAACGCCGTGAAGTCAGCAAGCCCTACGCCGACCGTATTCGCTCAGTTGTTGGCCATATCGCCAATGCCGACTCCGAATACAAGCACGAATACCTCGAGCAGCGTGAAATAAAACGCGTTGGTTATATTGTGGTGTCTACTGACCGTGGATTGTGCGGCGGCTTGAACACAAACCTGTTCAAGGAAGTTATCCGCTCCATGAAGAGCTGGTCGGAGCAGGGTGTAGAAATCGATCTGTGTGTGCTTGGAAATAAGGCTGCGTCATTCTTTGGAAGTCTGGGTGGTAATATCGTCGCGACAGTGCGTGATCTGGGTGATGAGCCATCTACTCAGGACCTGATTGGTGGTGTGAAGGTTATGCTGGACGCCTACGAAGGCGGAAAAATCGACAAGCTTTATGTGGTTTCCAACGAATTTGTAAACACCATGACGCAGAAGCCGACAGTATTGCAGTTACTGCCACTTTTACCTATCGAAGACGACAAACTGAAGCATCACTGGGACTATATCTATGAGCCCGATGCCAAGGAGTTGCTGGATGGTCTTCTGGTTCGCTATATCGAATCACAAGTCTACCAGGGAGTCGTTGAAAACAAGGCTTGTGAACAGGCCGCTCGGATGATCGCAATGAAAAACGCCACCGAAAATGCTGGCGATCTGATCAACGAGTTGCAACTGCTTTACAACAAGGCACGTCAAGCTGCGATTACCCAAGAGCTGTCAGAAATTGTCAGCGGTGCGGCAGCAGTTTAACGAAAGATTTTAAAGATTAAGTTTAAGAGGAATCGGACATGAGTAGCGGACGTATCGTGCAAATCATTGGTGCGGTAATTGACGTGGAATTTCCCCGCGATCAAGTGCCCAACGTATATGACGCATTGAAGGTTGAGGAGAAAGGTCTGACCCTGGAAGTTCAGCAGCAGCTGGGTGACGGCGTGGTTCGTACCATTGCTATGGGTTCTTCAGAAGGTATGAGCCGTGGTCTCGGTGTCAACAACACCAACGCACCGGTTAATGTTCCTGTAGGTCTTGAAACCCTCGGTCGCATCATGGATGTACTGGGTAACCCCATTGATGAACTGGGACCCATCGGCGAAAAAGAGCGCGCCTCCATTCACCGTAAACCACCGGCTTATGACGAACTGGCGGCTTCAACCGACCTCCTGGAAACAGGTATCAAGGTAATCGACCTGGTATGCCCGTTTGCGAAGGGCGGTAAGGTTGGCCTGTTCGGTGGTGCCGGTGTGGGTAAGACCGTAAACATGATGGAATTGATTAACAACATCGCTACCGAGCACTCCGGCCTGTCAGTATTCGCAGGTGTAGGTGAGCGTACTCGTGAGGGTAACGACTTCTACCATGAAATGCAGGAAGCCGGTGTTGTAAATGTCGAAGAGTTTGCCAAGTCAAAAGTGGCGATGGTTTATGGCCAGATGAATGAGCCGCCCGGCAACCGTCTCCGTGTTGCGCTGACCGGCTTGACCATGGCTGAGAAATTCCGTGATGAAGGCAAAGACGTGCTGCTGTTCGTGGATAACATCTACCGTTATACACTCGCTGGTACTGAGGTATCTGCACTGCTGGGCCGTATGCCATCTGCTGTAGGTTATCAGCCGACTCTGGCGGAAGAAATGGGTGTTCTTCAGGAGCGTATTACTTCTACGAAAACTGGATCGATTACGTCGGTACAGGCGGTATACGTACCTGCGGATGACTTGACTGACCCGTCTCCAGCAACCACCTTTGCTCACTTGGATTCGACCGTTGTATTGAGTCGTGATATCGCTTCCAAGGGTATTTATCCTGCGGTAGATCCGCTGGATTCCACCTCTCGCCAGCTGGATCCACTCATCATTGGTCAGGAGCACTACGATACCGCTCGCGGTGTACAGTCAGTGCTGCAGCGCTATAAAGAGCTGAAAGATATTATTGCTATTCTGGGTATGGACGAACTGTCCGAGGAAGACAAGCAGGTCGTAGCTCGTGCTCGTAAGATCGAGCGTTTCCTGTCTCAACCTTTCCACGTGGCAGAAGTATTTACCGGTTCTCCAGGCAAGTATGTTTCTCTGAAACAAACCATTGCGGGCTTCCAGGGCATTCTTAACGGTGATTACGATCACCTGCCGGAGCAGGCTTTCTATATGGTTGGTACCATTGATGAAGCTATCGAAAAAGCCGGGAAAATGAAGTAAACGCGATAATATAGGCGTTAAGATATGGCTATGACTGTACACTGCGATATTGTAAGCGCAGAACAATCCCTGTTTTCAGGTCTTGTTGAAATGCTTGTTGCCTCGGGTTCTCAGGGTGAACTGGGTATTACCTTTGGCCACGCGGCGTTGCTGACAGATCTGAAGCCTGGGCCGGTTCGCATCATCAAACAGGATGGCGAAGAAGAGATTTATTATCTCTCCGGTGGCTTCCTGGAAGTGCAACCCAACAGGATCTCCATTCTTGCGGATTCAGCGCTGCGTGCAGATGATCTGGACGAAGCTGCAGCCCTTGAAGCGAAGAAACAGGCAGAAAGCGATCTCACCAACCAAACTGGAGAGTTCGATTATTCACGCGCTGCCTCTCAACTTGCAGCAGCAGCAGCGCAGCTGCGCACGATCGAGCAACTGCGTAAGAAAATGGGTGGCAAGAAATAACACACCCGAAACACGCTTGAAAAAAGGTGGCATATGCCACCTTTTTTTTGCTCAAAAACTATCCACAGAGCTGCCATTTGCCGGGACTGACATGGCAAAGAGCCCCACTTCCTGATTAAATACCTGCATTCAAAAGGGGGTGCGATGGCCACGGACATAATAGTTTTAGCAGCGGGCAAGGGCACGCGTATGAAGTCTGCCCTGCCCAAAGTGCTTCACCCTCTGGCTGGCAAGACGCTCTTGCAACATGTATTGGATACCGCTTCTGCTTTGCCAGATAGCAAGATTACAGTAGTGACTGGCCATGGGGCTGACGAGGTTAAAAACAGCGTTGGTCAAGGAGCTGTTACCTTTGTCGAGCAGATGCAACAGCTTGGCACAGCTCACGCCGTGATGCAGGCAGTTCCAAATCTGCGCGATGAGAGTACAGCCCTAATTTTGTACGGCGACGTACCCCTTATCAGCCATGACACGCTGTCATCGATGATTGCAACAGCCAAAGATAGTATCTCCCTGCTGACGGTCATACTGAATGATCCCACCGGATACGGCCGAATACTCCGCGACGATCAGGGTAAAGTGGCAGCCATTGTTGAAGAAAAGGATGCATCGGACGAACAGCGCTTAGTCTGCGAGGTAAATACAGGCGTACTTGCTTTGCCAGCCCGCCAATTAAAATTGTTGCTGCCACAGATCGGTAACAACAATGCACAGGGTGAATACTATCTCACCGATATTATTTCTCTGGCCGTAGAAAAGAGTATTTCCATCAATACCCAGCAGCCGACACTTATTGAGGAAGTCCTGGGAGTCAATGATCGTCAGCAATTGGCATCCCTAGAGCGCTTTTATCAGCGACAGCAAGCAGAACGCCTGATGAAAGAGGGTGTCACCCTGGCGGATCCAACTCGCTTTGATGTGCGGGGTGAGCTAGTCTGTGGTACGGACACATCCATTGATATAAACACCATATTTGAAGGGCAGGTTGTTCTCGGAAGTCACGTCACCATTGGGCCGAACTGCCACATAAGCAACAGTATCATCGCCGATCATGTGGAGATTAAAGCCAACAGTATTCTTGAGGGTGCTGAGGTTGCCACTGGCTCAGTGGTGGGTCCCTTTGCCAGGTTGCGTCCCGGAACGATCCTAGAAGACGGTGCCAAAATCGGCAATTTTGTTGAAACCAAGAAAACCCGTGTGGGGAAAGGCAGCAAGATAAACCACCTGAGTTACGTCGGCGATGCGGAGCTTGGAGAGAGCGTCAATGTGGGCGCCGGAACCATCACCTGCAACTATGATGGCGTCAACAAACACCGTACCGAAATTGGCGATCAGGCTTTTATCGGTTCAAATACCTCTCTGGTTGCACCCGTACGGGTTGGCAATATGGCAACCGTGGGAGCCGGATCGACCATTACGAAAGATATTCCCGACGGAGAGCTGGGCTTGACCCGAGCTTTGCAGAAAAACATTACAGGCTGGCAGCGTCCGGTTAAGAAAACCTAAAGTCAGGGAAGTCATAGCGGATAACAGTATGTGTGGAATTGTTGGCGCCCAGGCGCAGAGAAACGTCACCGGAATTCTGATTGAGGGGTTAAAACGTCTCGAATATCGTGGTTATGACTCAGCCGGTATCGCTGTACTAGACAAAAGCGACAGCCTTCAGGTGCGCAAAAAGGTTGGCAAGGTTGCTGGACTAGTTGACTGCATCGTCGAACAACCGGCACGTGGCTCACTGGGCATTGCCCACACCCGCTGGGCAACCCATGGCGTCCCCAATGAAAAAAACGCCCACCCACACATCTCGGGAGGCGTTGCTGTTGTACACAACGGTATCATCGAAAATCACCAGCAATTGCGTCAGGAACTCACCGAGCAGGGTTACGATTTTGTTTCGGATACAGATACGGAGGTGGTTGCACACCTGATTCATCACCTGTTGCCTTCAGCAAGTTCACTTAAAGAGGCCGTGCAGCGGTCCGTGCAGCGGCTGGAGGGTGCGTATGCGCTGGCTGTGATCTGTACCACAGAACCCGATGTGCTGATTGGCACGCGCAAAGGCAGTCCGCTGGTGGTGGGTGTCGGTATTGAAGAAAATTTCCTGGCTTCTGATCAGATGGCCTTGCGTCAGGTTACGGATCGCTTTGTGTACCTGCTTGATGGCGATCTGGTAGAGCTGAAAGGAGGCAAATACAGTATTTTCGATCAGAAAAATACCGTAGTAGAGCGTGATATTGTGAAACTATCCGGCGACGACACGGCTACGGACAAGGGTGGGTATCGTCACTATATGATGAAAGAGATCTTCGAGCAGCCCGCTGTCCTGGAGGGTACTCTGCAAGGTCGAATCAGTGACAGCCACGTGCTCCCGGAAGCCTTTGGTACACACGCCAGTGCCATATTTCCTAAAGTGCAGGGAGTTCATATCGTGGCCTGTGGTACCAGTTACCATGCTGGACTGGTAGCGCGTTATTGGCTGGAGGAATGGGCTGATATTCCCTGTCAGGTGGAGGTCGCCAGCGAGTATCGCTATCGTCAGGTGGTTGTGCCAGAAAACACACTGTTTGTCACCATATCCCAGTCCGGTGAAACGGCAGATACCCTGGCAGCGCTGTCTGCAGCTAAACAGGCTAATTATCTGGCGAGCCTGGTGATTTGTAATGTGGCCAACAGTTCTCTGGTGCGGGAGTCGGATATGTCGCTGATGACCTACGCTGGCCCTGAGATCGGTGTAGCATCAACCAAGGCATTTACTACCCAGTTGGTAGCACTGCAATTGCTGTGTATTGGCCTTGGTAAACAGCGAGGGCTGCCTACAGAGAAAGAAAAGCAACTGGTACAGGCATTACACCAATTGCCTTCCCTGTGTCGTGAAACGCTGGCGCTGGATAAGGATATTGAGCGGACTTTTGAATGTTTTGCAGAGAAGCACCATGCGCTCTTTTTGGGACGCGGGGTTCAGTATCCGGTAGCTCTCGAGGGGGCGCTGAAGCTCAAGGAAATTTCCTATATACATGCCGAAGCCTACCCCTCCGGTGAGCTAAAGCATGGGCCGCTGGCACTGGTTGACAATGATATGCCGGTGGTGGCAGTCGCACCCAATAACGAACTCTTGGAAAAACTGAAGTCGAACCTTCACGAAGTAAAAGCTCGTGGCGGGCAGCTGTTTGTATTCGCTGACAAGGCGGCTGGTTTTGAAGATGAGGACGACGTTACCGTGATGAGCATCCCCCATGTGCCGGAAAGCCTGGAGGCCATCATCTATACCCTGCCCCTACAGTTGCTGTCCTATCATGTTGCCGTACTGAAGGGCACGGACGTTGATCAGCCCCGTAATCTTGCCAAATCGGTGACAGTCGAATAAGTCGTCAACGCACGGTTTGCTTTAGGTGACCCGGATGCAGAAGTCGCGGCTTACGGAGCACATAGGTTATAGATGACCTACATCATCGGATTTTGTATTGGAGCCATTCTCGGCCTAACGGGTGCTGGAGGCTCAGTGGTGGCCTTGCCGTTACTGGTTGGGTTACTTGCACTACCCGTACAGACTGCAGCAGGAATGTCTCTGGGTGCAGTCGCCATGGCGGCGGCCATAGGTCTGATGGCCCGCCTGCGCAGCGGAGAAATTGTCTGGTTGCCTGGGCTGTATTTTGCGCTGATCGCCATCGCAGCCCTTCCCCTGGGCAGCTATCTGAATCACCGCTTACCGGAAACCCTGTTGCTCGGCCTATTTAGTCTACTGGTTATTACGGTGGCAGTCCGTCTCTGGCGCCAAGCCACCGATCAGCCTGAGGCTACTGCAGTGGTTAGGGCTGGTGGTGGCAGTGCAGAAGTTAAGCCACCCATTTGTCGTTTTACCCATGGAAAACCCGGTCCCCGCTGTTTTCTGCAACTCGGACTGGCTGCCATCCTGGCAGGTGTGTTATCCGGTGTGTTCGGCGTCGGTGGTGGTTTTGTTATTGTGCCGGTGTTGATTTTTCTCACCGGAATAAGTGTTCATCAGGCGGTGGCAACGTCGATACTGGTAATTTCACTGGTGGCGGGGTCAGGTTTTGTGCTTTTTGTTGTCAGCGGAGGGTCCACCGACCTGAACCTGTTACTCCCCATCGCCGTTGGCGGCATTGTTGGTATGCTCGTGGGCACCGGGTTGGCGCGCTATTTGGCAGGGCCGACATTACAGAAACTATTTGCTGTGGTAATGGTGTTACTCGCGATCGGCGTTCTAATACAGACTCTAGTGAAAGGATAGGCCATGCTATTAAGACAACTGTTTGATCGGGAAACCTGGACCTACACCTACCTCGTTGCTGATGAGAAAAGCCGCGAATCATTACTGATCGATCCGGTGGTAGAGCGGATGCCTTGTTACCGGCAACTGTTAAAAGAACTGGAGCTAAAATTGGCCTATGCACTGGATACACACGTTCATGCTGACCATGTGACAGCTCTGGGTAGTCTGAGGGAAGAATATGGTTGTGAGACCCTGATCAACGACCATGCATTGATGAACTGTGCATCGAAAAAAATCACTGATGGCGAGCAGATCACCTTGGGTGAGTTGGCATTCACTTCTATTTATACGCCCGGCCACACAGACGATTCAATGTGTTTCTACGTTAAAGCGGATAAAGAAGGCTATCTCTTTACGGGGGATACGCTGTTTATCCGCGGCTGTGGCAGAACGGATTTTCAAAACGGTGATGCGGGTCAACTTTATGACAGTCTTCAGACTTTGCTGGACAACTACCCGGAAGATACCTGGGTGTATCCGGCCCACGATTACAAGGGCTGGACTCGCTCTACCTTGGGCGAAGAGCGTCGCTTCAACCCTCGCCTTCAGGTGGCAGATAAATCAGCATTTATTGAGCTTATGAACAACCTTGATCTGCCAAACCCGAAGTTCATGGATGTGGCTGTGCCGGCTAATCTCAGTTGTGGAAAATCTCGGTCAGCAAGCTCTGACTAAGCTTCCGGGGATTCCCGCAACTCTTCCAGCCCGCGTTGCATTTCCAGCAGGTGTTCCTGCAGTTGGCCACCCTTGTGCTGGGCAATGCCGATAGCCAGCACATCAATCAGGACAAGGTGGGCAATCCGAGAGGACAGGGGCGTGTAGATCTGGAAATCTTCCTTGGCATCCACGGTCAGTGGAATGGTGGCGGCATTGGCCACCGGCGAATCGGATGGTGCGATGGCGATCACCACAGCGCCGCGTTTTTTTACCAGCTCGATGGCATTCAGCAGAGTGGTAGTGCGGCCGGATTGGGATATGGCAATCACCACGTCGCCAGGGGACATAAAGGTGGCTGACATATTCTGCAAATGGGGGTCTGCATAGGCAGAGGCAGATACCTGCAGCCGGAAGAACTTGTGCTGACCGTCGAATGCTACCGCAGCAGAGGCACCAAACCCGTAGAACTCGACACGGTTGGCGGCGCAGATGGCTTTTACTGCTCGGTCCAGCATCACCAGGTCCAGGGAATCCCGAACTTTGAGCAGCGTATCTACGGTGGAATCAAATACCTTGAAGGTATATTCGGCGATGGAATCCTTGTCGGTGACGGCAATCTGTCCGTAGCTGGGACTGGAGGCCAGTTGCTGGGCCAGTGCCAGTTTGAAGTCCTGGAACCCCTCACAGCCCACAGCGCGGCAAAAACGCACCACGGTGGGTTCGCTGACTTCCGCTTTTTCTGCCAGGTCTACAATGCGCATACGGATAACATCGGTCAGGTTGGCCAGAATATACTCGGCGACCTTGCGCTCTGATTTGCGCAAGTTTGGCAGGCTGTTACTGATGGCCCAGGTGAGTTCGGCGGGTTTCATGGCAGTTACCAATAGGTCAGGAACTGTATTGTAAATAATTTACAGAAAATTGGAATTTTTGTAGTAAAAACGCCGGTAACTCCTTAACCGCCCGAAGGGGCCATCTGGTAGAATCTTCGGCCATGGATGTAACAGCAATACTTGATCCCCTGAACTCTGCACAACGTGATGCGGTTTCCAGCCAAGCAAAGCATTTACTGGTGTTGGCGGGTGCTGGCAGCGGCAAAACCCGTGTGTTGGTTCACCGCATTGCCTGGTTGATCCAGGTGGAACAGATCTCCCCCTACAGCCTGCTGGCAGTGACCTTTACCAACAAGGCAGCCCGGGAAATGCGCGCGCGCATAGAGGACCTTCTGGGATATTCCGGGCAGGGTATGTGGGTGGGCACCTTCCACGGCATTGCACACCGTCTGCTAAAAATGCACTGGCAGCAGGCCGGACTGCCTGAAAACTTCCAGATACTGGATTCCGATGATCAGTTGCGCCTGGTGAAAAGGGTCTATCAGACCCTTGGCATAGATGACAGTCGCTGGCCATACCGTCAGGCGCAGGGATTTATCAATGCACAAAAAGATGAAGGGCTGCGGGCGCGGCACCTTCAGCCCGCACAGGATCCCTATCAGCGCACGATGCAACAGATCTACACCGCTTACGAGGAAGCCTGTGAGCGTGGAGGCATGGTGGATTTTGGTGAATTGTTACTGAGAGCTCATGAGCTCTGGTTGCAGCAACCGGAACTGCTACAGCATTATCAGCAGCGTTTCCGGCATTTACTGGTGGATGAGTTTCAGGACACCAACGCCATTCAGTACGCCTGGCTGAGAATGTTGGCTGGCGATCAGGTACCGTTAATGGCGGTAGGTGACGACGATCAGTCGATCTATGGTTGGCGCGGCGCAAAGGTGGAAAACATCCTTAATTTTTCCCGCGATTACCCGGATACCCAGACTGTTCGCCTGGAACAGAATTACCGATCCAGCAAAAATATCCTCGATGCAGCCAATGCGGTCATTTCACGCAATGTTGATCGCCTGGGTAAGAACCTGTGGACTGACGATGCCGACGGCGAGCCCATCGCATTGTACGCGGCATTTAACGAGCACGATGAAGCACGCTTTATTGCTGACCGTCTACAGGACTGGACATCCCAGGGAAACCTGAGGGAAGAAGCGGCGATACTTTATCGCTCCAACGCCCAGTCCCGGGTTCTAGAAGAAGCGTTGCTACGTGCCGGTATTCCTTACCGCATTTACGGCGGTCAAAAATTTTACGAGCGTCAGGAAATCCGCAATGCCCTCGCCTATCTCCGTTTGCTGGTAAATCGAAATGATGATGCCGCCTTTGAGCGTGTGGTAAACACCCCGACCCGAGGCATTGGGGACAAGACTGTGCAGGGCCTGCGAGAGCTGGCTCGGGACGAGGGGATGTCATTGTGGCGGGCGGCGCAGAAAGCCGTTGATGACGGCCTGCTACCCGGCAGGGCCAGCAATGCTGTTGCCGGTTTTCTGGCATTGATTGATGAACTGGAAGAAGGCGTCGTCGAATTGCCACTGGCGGAGATTGCCGATCATGTCATAGCTCGAAGCGGACTGATTGATTTTCACCGTCGTGAGAAGGGTGATCGTGGGGAATCCCGAGTGGAAAACCTACAGGAACTCATCACTGCTTGCCGGGGCTTTGAGCCGGAAGACAAAGCATTATCGGCCCTGCCACAGTTTCTTGATCAGGCGGCCCTGGATGCTGGTGACCGTCAGGCAGATGCGGGCGAGGATGCGGTACAGCTGATGACCCTGCACTCCGCCAAGGGGCTGGAATTCCCGCTGGTGATTCTGGCCGGCATGGAAGAAAATCTCTTTCCCCACCGCATGTCGGTGGAAGAGCCCGGGCGCCTGGAGGAAGAGCGGCGGCTGGCCTATGTAGGCATCACCCGGGCTATGCAGAAACTGTATCTGACTTTTGCCGAATCCCGTCAGCAGTACGGGTCCGAAAGTTACAACGCGGTATCCCGTTTTGTGCGGGATATCCCCGCAGGTTTGATTGAAGAAGTTCGTTTGCGAACCCATGTCCAGCGACCGACCAGTTATGCACAAAAACCCGCTGTATCCCTGAGCGATAGTGGCGCGGATACAGGGTTGTCACTCGGCCAGCGGGTGACACACCACGTATTTGGCGAGGGAGTAGTGTTAAACTTTGAAGGCAATGGTGCCCATGCACGGGTGCAGGTCAATTTTGATAACGAAGGCAGCAAGTGGCTGGTGTTGAGCTATGCCAAACTGACCCCGCTGTGTTAAGGAAAAAGGCAAGATGAAACTGACTCGCGTAATACCTTTACTGGCTTGCTTGTTGCTGGCTGCCTGCGGTGGCGGAGAAAGCGCCGATGGGGCATCCGTTCAGGCGGAAAAGGCTAAGACCTATCAATGGAAGCTGGTGACCACCTGGCCAAAAAATTATCCCGGCCTGGGTATGGCGGCTGAAAATTTTGCCGTTATGGTGGACAAAATGAGCGCCGGCCGACTCAAGGTAAAGGTTTATGGCGCGACCCAGCTGGTACCGGCACTTGAAGTGTTTGATGCGGTCTCCCAAGGCACGGCGGAAATGGGCCATGGCGCTGCTTACTACTGGAAGGGCAAAACACCGACGTCGCCGTTGTTCACCAGCGTGCCCTTTGGCCTCAATGCGCAGGAAATGAATGGCTGGCTACATTATGGCGGGGGTATGGAGCTGTGGCGCGAACTTTATGAGCCTTTTAACCTGGTACCGTTGGCCGCAGGCAATACCGGTGTCCAGATGGCGGGGTGGTTCAATCGTGAAATCAATTCCCTGGAAGACTTGAAAGGGCTGAAGATGCGTATTCCCGGCTTAGGCGGGGAAGTGATGAGCCGGGTTGGTGTCGAGGCGGTCAATATCCCCGGCGGTGAGCTTTATACCTCCATGCAGACTGGGGTGATCGATGCCACCGAATGGGTTGGTCCTTACAATGACCTGGCATTTGGCTTTCATCAGGTGGCCAAGTATTACTATTACCCCGGGTGGCATGAACCCGGCCCGACGCTGGAGTTGATCGTCAACAAACCCGCCTATGAATCATTGCCTGCGGATTTGCAGGCTATCGTGGAGGCCGCGGCGCGGGCAGTGAATCAGGATATGCTCGATGACTATACGGCGCGCAACAATGCCGCGCTCAATGAGTTGGTGAATACCCATGGTGTGGAGTTGCGCCAGTTGCCGGATGATGTGCTGGCTGAGCTTAATCGTGTAACAGATCAGGTCCTGGATGAGATTGCTGAAAGTGACCCGATGTTCAAGAAGGTCTATGCCTCACAGAAAGCCTTCAAGACAGAGGCTATGCAATACCACAAAATTTCAGAAGAGGCTTACTATCGGGCTCGTGAGCTAAAATAATTTCGGTTATGTACGACCCAAAATTAAAGGGGTTCCTTGAAGTTCTCGGGCTCCGGCTCGTTAGCAAAATGCTCGCGAAAGGCCTCAACACTGTCGGAGGCCTTCCTCAGCGTGCTGAATTCTGCAATATGGAAAAGAGCCTCACCCTCATTCACCAGAGGTATTTGTGAGACGGCAATCACGATGCCGTCGCCTCGGGACTTAAGTGCCTTTTCGGAACCACCAAAAGGTGATGCCAGGTTAGCCAGTAGCTGCCCTTCCTTGACCCGCTGTCCCAACTTAATTTTGGTACTCACAATGCCATCCCGCTCGGCCCGCAGCCAATAACTGCGTTTCGCCTTGACCGGCACCAACTTGCGCGGAGTAGTGACCTTTTTGGTTTCTGGCAACATTGCCAGGTGACGCATCACGGCAATAATTCCCCTGACGCCCGCCCGAATCGAGCGCTCATCAAAGCGCAAGGCCTCACCGGCTTCATAAATGATGGCGGGTATACCCAGTTCACTGGCGGCAGCTCGCAAAGAGCCATCGCGTATTTTGGCATCCATAATCACCGGGGAGCCAAATGCCTCAGCCATGCCCAGTGTGGCGGGATCATCCAGATTGCCCCGTACCTGGGACAAGTTTTTGCGGTGAATGGCGCCAGTGTGAAGATCGATAACATGGGTGCAGTGGCTAAGCAGTTCATGATGAATCAGGTACGCCAGACGACTGCCCAGTGTTCCCCGAGGAGAACCGGGAAAGCAGCGATTAAGGTCTCGTCGGTCCGGTAAATAGCGGGACTGCTGCAGGAAGCCAAACATGTTAACAATGGGAACAATCAGTAAAGTTCCCTTCAGGCGCTTAAGTAAACGCTTACCAACTATGCGGCGGCAGATTTCGATGCCATTGATTTCATCGCCGTGAATGGCGGCGCAAACCAATAGAACAGGGCCAGGACGACGGCTGTGAATGACCTCTACCTGGAGGTCCACAGGCGTATCGGTATACAGCCGCGCAGCAGGTATGGAAATGAGTCGCGTTTCACCGGGTTTTACGATTGTGCCCGCCAGGGTGAAAGCGTCAACAGTCACTGTCTAGCCCCTGCCCCGGGTTTTGGTTCGTGACTGGCGTGCATTTTTTTCGATAAAACTAATGATGGCGCCCGCCACATCCTTGCCGGTGGCAGTTTCAATACCCTCCAAACCCGGCGAAGAATTTACTTCCATCACCAATGGCCCATGGTTTGAGCGCAGGATATCGACACCGGCGACATTCAGCCCCATGGTCTTAGCTGCGCGTACAGCGGTGGCCCGTTCCGCAGGAGACAGGCGTACCAGTGATGCTGTGCCGCCGCGGTGGAGGTTGGAGCGAAACTCGCCGGGGGCTGCCTGGCGCTGCATCGCGGCGATTACCTTGTCGCCGATGACAAAGCAGCGGATATCTGCACCACCAGATTCACCAATATATTCCTGAACCATAATGTCGGCTTTTAATCCCATAAATGCTTCGATGACGCTTTCCGCCGCTTTGCGGGTTTCTGCCAGTACCACGCCAATGCCCTGTGTTCCCTCAAGCAATTTAACGACCAGTGGTGGGCCGCCGACCATATCAATAAGGTCGGGGATATCGCTGGGCTTGTTGGCGTAGCCGGTGACAGGCAGGCCGATGCCCTTGCGAGAAAGCAGCTGCAGGGAGCGCAACTTGTCCCGGGAGCGGGTGATGGCCACGGATTCATTGAGTGGGTAGACCCCCATCATTTCAAATTGGCGCAGTACGGCTGTGCCATAGGTGGTCACCGATGCGCCAATCCGGGGAATCACCACATCGAAGGCAGGTAGTTCGGCCCCCTTGACATGAATACTGGGGTTTTGAATATTGATGTTCATGTAGCATTTCAGAACATCAATGATTTTCACCTCGTGTCCCTTTTCCATGGCGGCTTCTTTGAGACGGCGCGTGGAATAGAGATCCGGGTTTCGGGAAAGAATGGCAATTCTCATTAAAGTTTTCCGCAACAGTAGGATCGGCCGGGATCGACAGTAAAGCGGTCAACCATGGCTGACCGGCCCAGCAACATCCTGAATTTCATAGCATCCCTGTTGGTCAGGGTCATTTCAATAGGCCACTCTTCCGTGCCCAGAATCGCTGTGGTCTGAATGACCAGGCGACGTTCCCGGTGTCCTCCGGAATCGGAGACCACGCGTTCATCCACAATGGGTGCAGCACAGCAAAGGCTTTGCGTACTACGTTGCAGGGGGTGTACCCAAATCTGGACCCAGGGCGCGCCACGCTCAGTGAAAGGTTCCAGTCGGTGAGCATGCAGGCAGGAGGTGCGGGCGCCAGTATCTACCTTGGCCTTGATCCGGGCAATACCCAAATCAGGCAGTGACAACCATTCCCGCCATCCAACTAATAACGACATTCTGTCCTCGATAATTGATTGGTTAACCGTGAAGCCTACGCTTCATTCTTTTTTAGAAATGTCCGAATTTCACGCTCAATCTGCTTGTCACCGGAAGCCAGCGCTTTTTCCAGACCGATTTTCAGCACGTCATGAGCCTCTTCAGGCTGCCCCTGTTTTTGCAGTGAGCGACCGAGCAATTTGTAGGCGGCAGTATAGCCGCTGTTCAGGGTCAGGCAGTGTCGTAGGTGGGGGATAGCCTCATCGTAACGGCGCTCATTGAAATAGGCGCTGCCCAGCCCAAAACGTAACATGGCGGAATCCTTACCCTGGGCCAGCATGGCCTCCAGATTTTCAATCAGGGCCATGGTCGGTCAGTGAAAGAGCATGAGCGGGGTTTGTTCATCCATGGCAATACGTTAACGGCGCCAGAACATGGGTGTAAACAAAACAAGAACGGTGAAAATTTCAAGGCGGCCGATAATCATCGCCGCCGAAAGCAGCCATTTGGCCATACTGTTAATTTCACCGTAGTGAGCGGCAGCATCACCCAGACCAGGGCCCAGGTTGTTGAGTGCCGCTGCCGTACAAGACCATGCGGTAAGGTAGTCAAGGCCTGTTAACTGCAGCAGGATGACCAGAAAATAAAAAATGGCCAGGTAGACACCAAAGAATGCCCAGACACTGTCCGCGACGCGTTCCGGCACAGTGCGGTTGCGAAGCTTGATGGGAAAAATCGCACTGGGGTGGATTAGCCGATAAATTTCCCGCAACGATTGCTTGGCCAGAATCAGCATCCGCCCGACCTTAATGCCGCCACCGGTAGAGCCTGCACAGGCGCCAAAGAAAGACAACACAACCAGAAACACAGGCAGGAATGTTGGCCAATTACTATAATTTGTAGTGGCAAAACCGGTGCTGGTCATAATGGAGACCAGCTGAAACACCCCGTGCAGCAGGCTGTCGGTCAATGACAGCGCACCACTCAGAAACAGGTAACCACAACAGATGATACAGCCGCCAACAATCATGTTGAGGTACATCTTCGATTCAGAGTTATGCCAGTAGTGGAGGACACTCCCCTTCACCCAGGCATAGTAGTGCAAGCCAAAACTGATGCCGGAGATGATCATGAAAAAGACCGCCAGCATCATGATGGTGGGACTGTTGAAGTAGCCAATGCTGGCGTCGTAATTGGCAAAGCCGCCGGTAGCAATGGTAGAAAACGCATGGGTGATGGCATCGAACGTGTTCATGCCGGCCAACCAGTAGGCGAAAGAACAAATGATGGTCAGTGACAGATAGATGGTGAACAGTGCCTTGGCGGTTTGGGTAATGCGCGGCGTCATTTTATTGTCTTTGACCGGGCCCGGGGTTTCCGCCTTGTATAGCTGCATACCACCGACGCCCAGCATTGGCATAATCGCAATGGCGATAACAACAATACCAATACCGCCTAGCCAGTGAAGCTGTTGTCGATAGTAGAGAATAGACTTGGGCAGGTAATCCAGCCCGGTAATGACTGTCGCCCCGGTGGTGGTGAGGCCGGAAATAGACTCAAACACTGCATCCGTAAAATGCAGGTGGATGGCGTCAACCAGAATAAATGGCAGGGAGCCCACCAGGCTGAGGACTGTCCAGAACAGCGTGGTGATCACAAACCCGTCTCTGGTGCGAAGATCACCCTTCATGCGGCTGTAAGGAAGCCATAGCAACATGCCAAGGGAAAAAGTGATGGCAAAAGAGAGGAAAAATGCCTGGTGGGTATTTTCGCTGTAGATGGCTGCTATGGCGATGGGTGTCAACAGCGTCAGGCTGAAGATCATCATCATCAGCCCGAGTACTTTTGAAATAATCCGAAATTGCATCGCTGTAAACCAGGCCCCTAGAAAAAGGTAAAGCCGACGGAGAACAATTTTTCAACTTCCCGCGTTCGGCGCTTATCCACCACAAAAACAATGGCGTGGTCATTGTTTTCCACCACTGTATCGTGGTGGGCGATCAGTACTTCGCCATTCCTTACCAGGGCTGCCAGCGTGACTCCCGGCGGCGATTTGATCTCTTCAATGGCGCGACTCACCACCTTGGATGTTTTACTGTCGCCATGAACAATAATTTCCATGGCTTCAGCTGCGCCGCGCCGCAGGGAGTGGGCGGATACGGTATCACCGCGTCGCACATGGCCAAGCAGGGTGCTAGTGGTTGCCTGCTGCGGGGAAATGGCGATGTCGATTTCACCACCCTGCACCAGATCGGCGTACACCGGGTTATTGATCAGCGTCATGACCTTGGCCGCTCCCAAACGCTTGGCCAGCAGGGAGGCCATGATATTCACTTCATCGTCGTTGGTGAGCGCCAGGAAGACATCAGTTTTCTCGATGTTTTCTTCCAGCAATAGATCCTGATCGGTGGCGGAGCCATTCAAAACTACGGTTTTATTCAGGCGTTCAGAGATATATTCGCAGCGGGTCGGTGAAAATTCGATGATCTTGATGTTGTAGCGATCTTCAAGGGCTTTTGCCAGGCGATAACCGATATTGCCACCCCCGGCAATCACCAGCCGGTTGTAGGGTTTTTCGAGGCGTCGCAATTCTCCCATCACCTTGCGAATATTTTTCTTGGCGGCGATGAAGAAAACCTCGTCATCCTCCTCGATCAGTGTATTCCCTTCGGGGAAAATCGGGCGGTCGCGCCGGAAAATGGCAGCTACGCGCGCCTCCACATTGGGCATGTGTTGTTTGAGAAAACGCAGCTCCTGGCCTACCAGGGGGCCGCCTTTAACGGCCCGAACCGCAACCAGCTGAGCGAGTCCGTCTGCAAAATCCAGTACTTGAAGCGCACCCGGCTGTTCAACCAGGCGGTAAATATAGTCGGTGACCACCTGCTCAGGAGTAATCAGATGATCCACCGGAAAATTGTTCTCGCCAAACAGGCGTTCACTCAGTTTTCCAGAGGTGTAGGCGCGGTTGCGTATGCGGGCGATCTTGGTGGGGGTGCGGAATAGGGAGTAGGCGACCTGGCAGGCGACCATGTTTATTTCATCACTGTTGGTGACCGCCACCAGCATGTCGGCATCTTCAATGCCTGCACGCAATAGTACATCCGGGTGAGATGCCATGCCCTGTACGGTACGAATATCCAGTCGATCCTGGAGTTCCCGCAGGCGCCGTTCATCAAGGTCTATGACCGAAATATCGTTAGCTTCACTGGCCAGGTGTTCTGCCAGTGTGGCCCCTACCTGTCCGGCCCCTGTGATGACAATTTTCATAGCTGACTTGTATTCTCAGTTGGTTAGTAGCACTTCTGCCCCCGACGGGTCAGGGTCATCATCATTAAGCTTTAGCTTGTTTTTTCAGTCGTGAAAAGTAAAAACCATCATGACCGCCAGGCTGTGGGAGCAGTTGTCTGCCGACAGGGGTTTCCATTCCTGCCTCAGTGGGAACAGGTTCAACTATGACATCATCGGCATCGCGGATAAAAGCCGTGATTACATCATCGTTTTCCATCGGCAGTACCGAGCAGGTGGCGTAGAGCAAGATGCCATTCTCTGATAGCAGCGGCCACAGGGCGTTAAGCAGGGCTAACTGCAATTCCGCAAGCTTAGCAATATCCTTGGGAGCACGCAGTAGTTTCACGTCCGGATGGCGGCGGATAACACCGGTGGCGGAACAGGGGGCGTCCAGCAGTATCCGGTCAAAGGGGCGACCATCCCACCAGGCGTTTGTATCCAGGGCGTCCGCAGCAATAAGTGCAGCATGCAGGCCCAGTCGCTCCAGGTTTTCCTCCACCCGCTGCAATCGCTGTGCGGAGAGGTCGAGTGCTACCACGTCGCCACCGTTGGAGAGGCACTCCAGTATGTGGCCAGTTTTTCCTCCGGGTGCACAGCAGCTATCCAGTATGTGTTGTCCGGGGGCAACTGACAGTGCTAACGCCGCCAACTGTGCCGCTTCGTCCTGTACGCTGACATCGCCAGCGGCGAAGCCGGGCAGGGCAGAGACATCACAGGGTTGGTGCAGTGTCAGGCCGGTCTGACTGAACGGTGTCGGTGTGGCATCAATACCCGCTGCCAGGAGCCGAGCTAGGTACTGGTCGCGGCTGTCATGGCTGAGGTTGACCCGCAGAGTCATGGGGGGCTGAAGATTATTGGCGTTGACCAGATTATCGAGCTCCCCTGGCCAAGCTTTATCCAGTACATTCAGCAGCCACTTTGGGTGGGCGCTGCTAAAGACCGGGTTGCTGGCGAGCTTTTCAGACAGGGCATCCTGCTCACGCAAAAAGCGTCGAAGCACGGCATTGATTAGCCCTTTTGCCCAGTTTTTCTTCAGTGCCGCTGCTGTGGCAACAGCTTCGTTGACAGCGGCGTGGGGGGGTATGCGTGTTTCCAACAGTTGGTATAGAGAGCAGGCCAGGGTCGCCTCAATATCCAGATCTTTGGACTTGAACGGTTTTGCCAGCAGTTCTCCGAGATAGAGCTCAAGGCGTGGATAGAAACGCAGTGTGCCGTAACAGAGCTGCTGTAACAGGCCGCGGTCTCTTTCCGAGACTTTTCCCAGGTAGTTGGGCAGCAGGCTGCTCAGTGATCCGTCATCACGGAGGATGGCGGAGATAATTTTGGCGGCAGCCACCCGAACGTTCACTGGCCGAGAACCTTGCCGGGCGCAAACATTTCCCCGTAGGCATTGAGAACGTCAGCAACCTGCAACGGTTTTTTCCCGGGCAATTGCAGGTGTGTGATGCGCAGTTGACCATTGCCGGTCTGAACCCATATGCCTTCACGATCAGCATGGTTGACGGTGCCAGGAACTGCTGCCGGTATGTTTTCTGTTTCAGGGATGGCGCGCCAGATCTTGATACGCTCGCCGGACAAGGAGGTATAACAAACGGGGAACGGGTTGAGTGCACGAATTTTTCGGTCGAGCTCGGTGGCGGTATCAGACCAGTTTAGCAGCGCTTCTTCCTTGCTGATTTTGGGTGCGTAGTTGCTCAGGCTGTTATCCTGTTTTTCTGCTACTGCTGTGCCGTGGACAAGTTCTCTCAGGCAACTTAACAGAGCAGATGGCCCTATTCCTGCCAGCTTGTCATGCAAGGTAGCAGCAGTGTCGTCGGCTTCGATGGTGCAGTGAGCCTTAAGCAGCATGTCGCCGGTATCCAGTCCAACATCCATTTGCATGATGGTCACACCGGTTTCAGTATCACCTGCCTCAATAGCGCGCTGAATGGGTGCCGCGCCGCGCCAGCGAGGTAATAGGGAGGCGTGCACGTTGATGCACCCTAATCTTGGAGTTTTCAGCACTTCTTTGGGGAGGAGTAGCCCGTAGGCCACCACGACCATGATGTCTGCCTGGTAACTGGCCAGTTGAGTCTGGGCATCGATGTTTTTCAGGCTTTGTGGCTGCTCAACAGGCAATTGATGCTTATCAGCCAATTGCTTGACCGGGCTGGCGGTGAGTTTTTTGCCACGGCCTGCCGGGCGATCGGGCTGGGTATAGACGGCAACCACTTCAATCTCCGTGGCAGCGATCAGTGCCTCTAGATGAATGGCAGCAAACTCTGGTGTGCCAGCAAAAATAACGCGCAATGGATTATCCTCAGCGCCAGCCAGAAGCTAGTCGGCGTGGCGGCTCAGTTTTTCAAGTTTCGTGCGGATTCGTTGCCGCTTGACCGGCGACAGGTAATCCACAAAAAGTTTGCCGTCCAGGTGATCAATCTCGTGCTGGATACAGACAGCTAACAGCCCGTCCGGCAGAAGCTCAAAGGCGTTGCCATCACGATCCAGCGCAGTAACACGAATATGCTCTGGGCGCTGCACGGTCTCGTAGAAGCCTGGTACAGACAGACAACCCTCCTGGTGGGGGCATGTCTCGTCACCGAGCACCTCAATTTGAGGATTGATTAATACCATGGGCTGGTCGCCAGCTTCCGACAGATCCATGACAATGACTCGCTGATGGACATTTACCTGTGTGGCAGCCAGGCCTATCCCCTGAGCGTGGTACATGGTCTCGAGCATGTCATCCACAAGAGAACGAATTCCATCATTAATATCGTCGACTGCTTTTGCTGTTGTTCGCAGGCGGGGATCGGGGAATTCAAGTATGGTAAGTAATGACATTTGTTTGTGACGGGTTTCTAGCAATCTGGCGTAAACCACTGCTAACATAGGGCCAATGGTAGGGTATTTTTCACAGAATACCGCCGGGTGGGAAGTATACACACAATCGGGATATAGCACACAGGACGGCCAGAAGATGAAAAAAACATTGTTGGGAGTAATAGCAGCATGCGCTATTACCATGGCAGTAATCGCTGCTGAAGCACCCTTTAATGACAATGTGCCCGACAAATACACAGTCAAAAAAGGCGATACACTTTGGGATATTTCCGAGCTTTATCTTCGCGACCCTTGGCTGTGGCCGGAAATCTGGTACGTTAACCCCCAGATTCGCAACCCCCACCTGATCTATCCGGGCGATATTATTTCCCTTGTCTATATTGATGGTCGTCCCCGCTTGACTCTGCAGCGTAGCCGCGATGTGAAGTTGTCCCCAGATGTCAAAGTCCTCCCCCATGAAGCAGCAATTCCTACACTGCCTCTGGATGTGATTAATAATTTCCTGTCGCGCAACCGAGTGGTGACTGAAGATGAAATTGAGGGCTCACCCTATGTTGTGGCGGGCTATGAAAAGCGGATTCTTACCGGCTTCAATGACACGTTCTATGCCCGGGGTGAATTTGATGAAACACCGGCCTATGGCCTTTACCGTATTGGTGAGCCGTATGTCGACCCGGAAACTGAAGAGGTGTTGGGGATTCGTGCCCAGGATATCGGTTCAGCGAAAGTCAAAACCGTAGATGCTGACATTGCCACACTGCAGGCGACACGTGTTGTTGAAGAAGTTCGCATTGGTGAGCGTCTGCTACCTCACGAAGAGCGCCGCCTGGAGTCCAACTTCTACCCCAGCAGCCCCGAAGGAGATATAAAGGGCGTCATCATGGCAGTGGAAGGCGGTATTACCCAAGTTGGCCATCTTGATGTTGTTGCGATCAACCGTGGCGAGCGTGAAGGCCTGGTGGCCGGTAATATTCTAGCGATACATAAACGTGGTGAAACCGTTAAAGATCGCGTTGCCAAGGAACAAATCACATTGCCCAGTGAGCGTGCCGGTCTGGTCATGGTTTTCAGAACCTTCGAAAAAATGAGTTATGGTCTGGTGATGAGCGCTGATCGGCCGTTGGCAGTGAACGATTTGGTACAGAATCCCTGATCGGAAACGGTTTCAGAAAACGCCGACATTGAGTCGGCGTTTTTTTTGATTAAAATTTGGCATATTGAGGTGTTCAAGGATGAACAGCATGGATAAGGATAGGAGCGCCTGCCTTATTTTGGCCATGGCCAAAAGCATTCGCGCCAGCGATATCTGGATGTTATTGCGGCATGGCGTATCACTATCAGCAGTGGTGGCTGAGCCCGAAAGTATTACCAGTGTGATAGCAGACCAGAAGGCAGTCAGGCGATGGTCCGAGCTGAGACCGCAACTGCCACAACTCGAAGATCGCGCCGATGAGGTTTTAAACTGGTGCGTTCGTCATCAGGTCAATTGCATTACGGCCCTTGATGGGACATACCCGCCTCTACTCAGAGAAATCTCCGTGCCTCCCCCGCTGTTGTTTGTGCGGGGAGAAAGTTCCTGCTTGTCGATGCCACAGATTGCCGTGGTCGGGAGTCGCAATGCAACACCCCAGGGCCTCAGGAATGCTGAAAGCTTTTCCCGATATCTGGCCAGCGGTGGATTTGTGATCACCAGTGGGTTGGCATTGGGTATCGATGGGGCTGCGCATCGAGGCGCTCTTCAAAGTGGAAAAACAGTGGCGGTATTGGGGGCTGGTGTGGATGTGGTTTACCCGAGACAGCACCAGGATATTTATCAGCGTATTCTTGAGGGTGGTGGTGTTGTGGTCAGTGAATTTTTTCCGGGAACCTCACCCCTGCCATCGCATTTTCCTCGCCGCAATCGCTTGATCAGTGGGTTGAGTTCCGGCGTGCTGGTCGTTGAGGCGGCGCTAAAAAGTGGTTCGTTAATCACGGCTCGATATGCTCTGGAACAGAATCGGGAAGTCTTTGCCATTCCTGGATCCATCCACAATCCCATGAGCAGGGGAAGCCACCTTCTCATCAAGCAGGGGGCGACACTGGTGGAATCACCACAGGAGGTTGTCGAACAGTTGGGCGGCATGCTTGAATATTATGCTGAAACGGTCGTCACGACGGCGCCCGAATGTTCGGGCGAGGAGAAGAGGCTGTTATCCGCCATGGGGTTTGATCCTGTGGACGTGGATAGTCTGGTGATATCGACCGGAATGCCTGCCAAGCATGTGATGCAAATGCTGATGTTATTGGAATTGGATGGAAAGGTTGTTTCCATCAACGGTTCATTTCAGCGACTGGAATGATTTCCAAGCTGTCCATAAAATGACCGGCAGACGGATTTTAGTAACAAAACCAATCTGTTATCGCTATTTTTTCGGTTGCGAAAGCCGGTTTGTTCCGGTAGCCTGCGCTGCTTTTCAAAAGGGAGTAAAAAATGAGCAAGCCCTTTGTTGCTATTCTTATGGGTTCTGATTCTGACTTGCCGACCATGGAAGCCAGTTTTGAAATACTGAAGAAATTTGACGTTCCGTTCGAAGTGAAGGTGCTGTCTGCACACCGCACACCTGAGGCCACACACAGCTATGTGCAGGGCGCAGACCAGCGTGGTTGCGCCGCATTCATCTGTGCGGCCGGCATGGCGGCGCACCTGGCGGGAGCCGTTTCTGCCAACACACTGAAACCGGTTATTGGCGTGCCCATCAATTCTTCCCTGGATGGATTGGATGCCCTCCTCTCCACGGTGCAAATGCCCGGTGGTATTCCCGTGGCCACCGTAGCCATTGGCAAAGCTGGCGCTAAGAATGCCGCTTATCTGGCAGCACAGATTATCGGTGTCAGTGACAGTGAGCTGCATCGCAAGCTGGTTGAAGAGCGTGCCGCCAATGCCCAGGCCATCCTAGATAAAGATGCCGCGTTACAGGAAAAGCTGAACAACGCTTGACCGGCAATTTGAATCCCATGCTCCTCCCAACCCTGCACATTGCCGGGGCTGTAAAAGCCTTGCGCAATGGTGGGGTTATTGCCTACCCCACGGAGGCAGTTTGGGGTCTTGGTTGTGACCCTCTGGATCAGTCAGCCGTTCACCGTATCCTTGCCATGAAACATCGGCGCCAGGATATGGGGCTGATCATGATTGCTTCAAATATTTCCCAGTTTGAGCCGTTTTTAAGCGGCCTGCCTACACCTTACCTGCAGAGACTTGAAGACAGTTGGCCCGGGCCGCAGACTTGGCTGGTACCCAACAATGGAGCTGCTCCCTGCTGGGTTACCGGGGGACGTGAGACGTTGGCGCTGCGGGTGACCAGCCACCCGATTGCCGCGGCCCTTTGCCAGAAATATGGTGGGCCGTTGATCTCTACTTCCGCGAATCCCCATGGTCGTCCACCCGCAACGTCCCGGCTCAAGGTCGAGCTGTATTTTCATTCTCTGCTTGATGCTGTGGTGCCTGGCCCTCTCGGTGGTATGCAAAAACCAACGCCAATTATCAACCTGTTAACCGGTGAGACGATCCGCACCGGTTGATGTACCTGCTTTATCCTTTTTTCAGAGTGTTGCGGTTGTCATTGCCGTCCTGGCAAAGCAAACTTGCGCATCCTGCATTGATGTCCAGCGAGTAAAAACCATGACCGACAAGCTAGCCGTTAAAAATTACCTGCTTGAATTGCAGAATCGCATTTGCGAGGGTTTGCAGGCAGAAGATGGCGGCAGTTGTTTTCAGGAAGACAGCTGGGTTCGTGAGGAAGGGGGTGGCGGTCGCAGCCGGGTGATTACTGGCGGCGCGGTGTTTGAGAAAGGAGGTGTAAATTTCTCCCATGTGCACGGCAACCAGCTCCCCCCATCAGCTACAGCGGCGCGGCCGGAACTCGCCGGACGCTCCTTTGAGGCCATGGGTGTTTCCCTGGTGATGCACCCGGAAAATCCCTACGTGCCGACCTCGCATGCCAACGTACGTTTTTTTATCGCCGAAAAAGAGGGAGAACAACCCGTCTGGTGGTTTGGCGGCGGCTATGACCTGACTCCTTACTACGGCAACCAGGAGGACTGCCAGCATTGGCACAGAACGGCCAAGGCAGCCTGTGAACCCTTTGGTGAAGAAATTTATCCTCGCTTCAAACAATGGTGTGACGATTACTTTTATCTTAAACACCGCAGTGAGCCGCGTGGAGTTGGTGGCCTGTTTTTTGATGATTTCAATGAGCCCGGCTTTGAGCAAAGCTTTGCCCTGATGCGTGCGGTGGGAGACAGCTATCTGGATGCTTACGGACCCATCGTTCAGCGTCGCAAGGGTGCTACCTGGGGAGAGCGTGAAAGAGAATTTCAGCTCTACCGTCGAGGGCGCTATGTAGAGTTCAACCTAGTCTATGATCGGGGCACGTTATTCGGCTTGCAGACCGGCGGCCGTACCGAGTCTATCCTGATGTCGCTACCACCCCTGGTTCGCTGGGAGTACAACTGGCAACCGGAACCGAACAGTCCCGAAGCAGAACTATATGAGATTTATTTGCAGCCCAGAGACTGGGTTTGAAGGAAAAGAGAATGACTGATCGCTACGCAGTTTTTGGTAACCCTGTTGAGCAAAGTAAGTCCCCTACTATTCATGCAGCGTTTGCTGCCCAGACCGGGCAGACGATGACCTACAGTAAACAGCTGGTTGCGCTGGATGGTTTCAGTGAGGCTGCGGAAGCCTTTTTCGCCGCAGGTGGCAAGGGCTTGAACATTACCGTGCCCTTCAAACAGGAAGCCTACAGTTTTGCAGCACGATTGACAGCGCGGGCACGGCATGCCGGTGCCGTAAACACTCTGGCGTTACAGGATGATGGCACAATTCTCGGGGACAACACTGACGGTGTTGGGATGGTGCAGGACCTTCAGGAAAACCTTGGCTGGCAGATTCGTGGCAAGAAAGTACTGGTGCTGGGTGCCGGTGGTGCCGTACGCGGTGTGCTCGAACCCCTCTTGGAGCAACTGCCACAGCATGTGGTGATTGCCAATCGTACCATCGACAAAGCTCTACAGCTGGCCAAGGGCTTTGCTGAAATGGGTTACCTGCTGGGCTGTGGTTTTGACATGCTGGAAGGGCAGCAATTTGACCTGGTCATCAATGGCACCAGCGCCAGCCTGGCAGGAGAAGTGCCACCCCTGCCAAATGATTTGCTCACCGCCGATGGTCACTGTTACGACCTGATGTATGCGGCGCAACCCACGCCATTTCTCGTCTGGGCACGGCAGCATGGGGCGCGAGCCGTGTCCGATGGCCTGGGTATGCTGGTCGAGCAAGCGGCGGAATCCTTCAAGCTCTGGCGTGGGGTCAAACCGGAGACTAAACTGGTGATATCGGAATTAAGGGACAACCTGACGTAAGGGAGTGGATCGGTGATGAAGCATATTCTGAAAGTAGTAGCTGCGGCGATCTGTTGTCAGTGGCTAAGTTTGGCAGCGAATGCATCTGAAGGCTTGTGGATCGATGTGCGATCAGCAACAGAGTATGAACAAGGTCATTTGCCTGGGGCAATCAATGTTATCCACACTGAAATCGGCTATGCCATTAACAGTCTCGCGCCAGATAAAAATCAGTCTATCAGGCTGTATTGCGGCAGCGGTCGTCGAGCGGGTATAGCGTTGCAGACCCTGGAAAATATGGGTTATACCAAGGTCAGCAACGAGGGTGGTTACAGCGAGCTGATCAATAGCCAGTAAACCAGAAGGGTTTATTCGGCGTCGTTGCGCCAGTCACCGGAGGCCTCTGCCAGATACTGATCTTTCAGTTTGACGTAATTGCCGGGTGAATAAGTGAAAAACTCCCGCTCCTTGTCGCTGACAGCCCTTAATAATCTGCAGGGGTTGCCCACGTAAAGGTTGCCGCTCTCAAGGCGTTTCCCCGGCGGTACAACGGTACCCGCACCAATAATGACTTCATCCTCGACGATAGCGCCATCATTCACGATGGCACCATTCCCGACCAGAATACGATTCCCCAGGGTGCATCCGTGAAGAATCGCACCGTGTCCAACAATGACATCATCACCGATGGTCAGGGGCCAGCCGCCCGGATTGAAGTGGCTGGCGTGGGTGATGTGAAGAACGGCCGTGTCCTGCACATTGGAGCGATTGCCAATAGTGATACGGTGCATATCACCGCGAATCACGGCACCGGGCCATACGGACACATCATCGCCCAGGGTGACATCGCCTATCACCGTGGCGGCCGGGTCCACATAGACGCGGGCTCCCAGTGTTGGGGTGATGTCTTTATGAGGGCGAATGTTGTCGGTCATACTATTTTCTCGCAAAGTTGCTGTTGATATGAAGTTATAATAACGCCCATCCGGGCACTCTCAAACCTCTCTGTGGTGTGTCTTGTGTAGTTCAATCAATATCAGCGGGCAAGTGGATTCTGTCGCCATGTACAGTCAAAAAAAACGTTTTATCGCTGGAGCTGTTTGCCCGCGCTGCAATGCAATGGATAAGATCGTTGTGTTTTCAGAAGATGGAAAAGACTACCGGGCCTGTGTCAGCTGTGATTTCAGAGAACAGATGTTTTTGCAAAGCGCTCCCCGAGAACTCGAGACGCGCGTCAATCGTACCGAAGCTGAAAAGCAGGCAGAAGTGCAACCGGTCAAGCTGATCGATCCAGGCAAGTAAAAAGCGTAATTAATTGATCAACACCCGGGCAGACTGGCTGTTGAGCAGAAGATTGACCGATAGATTATCCACCAAGCAGGGCCAGCGTTGCAGGTCGCTAGCCCAGCGACTGCTCCGATCCACCTTGCATGCCTCGGGCACCAACACCAGATCCCCTCCCTGAAGATGATCCGCAATGATGTGGACAGCATGGTCGAGCTGGTTGGCGAAGGGCTCGCCAATGAGGTGATGAATGATCAGGTTGGAGCGTGTCATGTCCATGGGAACCAGTGGCATATTATAGCGGGACATGAAGCGGTCATTGACCTCCTCAATCAGCCGGTGAGCCAGGTAGGACTCATCCATCAGTGCGTTGAGCCCATCATGGCCGTCGATGAGGTTCGGAGGTTGGATAAAAAATTCCTTGGCAATTTGCATGACCGGCTCAGTGTAGTCGGTAATGTCACACTCGCTGGCAATAGTATCTACCGCATCAATAAACTCAGGCACCTGGTCAATGTAGTGAATAATAAAATTGAGCAGGGCTGGCACAATATTTTCTGGAGGCAGCTGAATGGTGTGATGGAGCCTGGAAACTCTGGCCTGCATCAGGCGTGCAAGCTGGCCAGTGGCTTGTTCATGTGATTTGGCGGCGGCGATGGCCTGGCGGATGTTGACGGTATCCATACACAAAAACTAGTTGAGAGAAATGAAAAGGCAAAGAACATCTTGGCATAAGACATCGTCAATCCTGGTCTATCAGGTTTTGTGTGCTATCCATTGATGCCGTCGAGTGTACCGATAGAACAACCACCCCATTAGCACGCTGCGCGACGCCAGAAAGGAAAGGTAGGCGAGCCACAGCCCGTGGTTGCCCATGGGCCGGGCAAAAAACCAGACGGGTAAAAAAACCACTAGCACGGCCGCGATCATGGTTTGTTGCATGGCGTGGGTTTTTCCGCTGCCGATAAACACGCCATCGGCCATAAAACAGATAAGGCCAACCAGCGGCAGAGCAACCAGCCAGGGCCAGTAAACCAGGGCTGCCGAAGTCACTGCGGGCAGACTGGTAAACAAACTGACAATGGCGTGTGGTAACAGCCAGTAGAGAGCGGTGGCCACTAAGGCGATAACAAATCCCCAGAACGTGCTGTTGTAGCAGAGTTGAAGAAAGCGTTCCGTTTGCCGGGCACCAATAGCCTGGCCGGTGAGAGCCTCCGCGGCGTGGGCGAATCCGTCCTGGGTAAATGCCACCAATAATAGTAGTTGCATCAGGATGGCGTTAGCCGCCAAAACGGCATCACCCTGCCGGGCGCCTTGGGCGGTAAAGAAAGTCATGGTGAATAACAGCAGGGCAGTTCGCACAAATAAATGGCGATTGACGGTGAAAAATTCACGGTATTGATGCCATTTGCCCAACTGGCGCCACTGCCAGTTGTGGTCAAGGGTGCGAAGCTTGATGGATACCAGAGCCAGTGCGGTGAAGACGCCCAGATACTCGGCTGTGAGTGATGCCAGTGCGGCCCCCCGGCTGTTCCAGTCAAAACCAATGATGAACAGGAAATCCAGCACAATGTTGGCCAGGTTGACAATCAGCATGACGGCCAGGGTGGTTCGTGCCTGTTGCAGGCCCAATAGCCAGCCGATGGTGCAGTAAGTCATGAAGGTGGCTGGTGCGGCAAAGATTCTGATCAGGCAGTACTCGGTGGCTAGGGGCATGACTTCTGCTGAGGGACTAATCAGGTGAAGGACGAGGCTGACAATCGGCGTACGAAAGATGATAAGCCCCAGCCCCAATAACAGAGCCAACAGCAAAGACTGGAAGAGCAGTTCCTTGCATCGCCGACCATCGTTGGCACCCCATGCCCTGGCAGTCAGGCCCGTGCTGCCCATGCGGAGGAAGGCAAACAACCAGAACAGCAGGGTAATCACACTGCTGCCTGCGGCGACAGCAGCTAAAAAATTATCAGATGAAAGGTGACCGAGGATTCCGGTGTCCACCAAACCTAGCAAAGGTACACTCAGGCTGGCCAGTGTCATGGGTAAGGCGATCTGAAAAACCTGACGTGTTATTTGGGGGTTTAACATGGCCGGGTGCCGGAAAAAAGACTAGTTTGACAGAAAACCCCTACGTTCAGGAGGGTGAATACTCTGGAGCGAAGCAGAAAAAGTCTGCTATACTCGCGCGGTTTTCCCTGTCCAATACTGGGTGCCCGGTTGCGGCTGAGAAAACGTATTACTTTAAACTGAAAACTTGATGACTGGAGATAGGGCGATGTCAAGAAGAGCAAGTATGCTTTTCGCGCTTGTGTTTGCCCCTGCAATATCCTTGGCCTTTATGAGCAAGGCAGTGGCAGAGGAGGCACAGCGTTGGGCTGTTAATATGCCCAAGGGGGCAACCCCCGTAAGCAACGCAATCTACGATATTCATATGATCATTTTTTGGATCTGCGTGGTAATCGGAGTTGGCGTTTTCGCAGTAATGTTTTACAGCATGTTTGCACACCGCAAATCAAAAGGTGCTGTAGCGGCTAACTTCCATGAAAACACCACGGCAGAAATTGTCTGGACAGTGATTCCTGCATTGTTGCTGATCGTTATGGCAGTCCCTGCGACAACAGCCTTGTTGGATGTTTATGACACCACAGAAGCTGAAATGGATATCAAGATCACTGGCTACCAATGGAAGTGGCAGTATGAATATCTTGGTGAAGATGTCGCCTTTGTGAGTGAACTGACAACACCCGAGGAAGAAATCTACAATACCGCCCCCAAAAGCCAATACTATCTCCAAGAAGTTTCACAGGCACTTGTTCTTCCCGCCAAGACGAAAGTCCGTTTCCTGATTACCGGTAAGGATGTTATCCACTCTTGGTGGGTGGTGGATCTGGGCGTTAAGAAAGATGCGATCCCAGGGGTGGTTAACGAAGCCTGGGCGTATATCGAAGAACCCGGTATCTACCGCGGTGAATGTGCCGAGCTTTGTGGTAAAGGCCACGCCTTTATGCCGATTGTTGTGAATGTACTGGAAAAAGAAGAGTACAACGCCTGGTTGGCCAAGAAGAAAGAGGAAGTGGCAGCGGAACGTGATTTGGCAAAGAAAACGTTTACTCTTGATGAGCTCATGGCTCAGGGTGAAGCTGCTTACAACCGGTCATGCGCTGCCTGTCACGCTGGCAATGGTGAAGGCATCCCCGGCGTATTCCCCGCATTGAAAGGTTCTGCTATGGCTACAACTACTGGTGACTATGCTGCTCATCTTGATATTGTCGTCAATGGCAAGGCTGGGACAGCGATGCAGGCCTTCGGTGGCCAGCTGTCTGAGGTAGACATAGCAGCCATCATTACCTACGAGCGAAATGCTTGGGGGAACTCGACTGGCGATCTGGTGCAGCCACTTGATGTTCTTAAATTTAAGCAAGGCCAATAAGGAGGATTAAGTCATGGCACACGGTCCCGCTAAAGGTATTGGCCGCTGGCTATTTACCACTAATCACAAGGATATCGGCACGCTCTACCTCTGGTTCAGCTTTGCTATGTTTCTACTGGGTGGCACTTTTGCAATGGTGATTCGCGCCGAGCTGTTCCAGCCTGGTATGCAACTCATTAAACCTGAATTCTTTAACCAAATGACAACCATGCATGGTCTGGTGATGGTGTTTGGTGCCATCATGCCGGCCTTCGTCGGTCTCGCCAACTGGCTGATTCCGATGATGATCGGTGCGCCTGATATGGCGCTGCCGCGCATGAACAACCTGAGTTTTTGGATTTTGCCCTTCGGGTTCAGCCTGCTGGCATCCACCCTGTTCATGGAAGGAGGTGGGCCCAACTTTGGCTGGACCTTCTATGCGCCACTGTCGACCACTTATGCGCCCAGCACAGTCAACTACTTCATTTTTGGCATGCATATTATAGGCGCTTCTTCGATCATGGGCTCCATCAATATCATCGCCACCGTGCTGAACATGCGCGCACCGGGCATGACATTGATGAAAATGCCGATGTTCGTCTGGACCTGGTTGATCACTGCATTCCTGCTGATCGCTGTTATGCCGGTATTGGCTGGCGCAGTTACCATGATGCTCATGGATATTAACTTCGGTACCAGCTTTTTTGATGCTGCCGGTGGCGGTGACCCGGTACTGTTTCAGCACGTGTTCTGGTTCTTCGGACACCCTGAGGTTTACATCATTGTTTTGCCGGCGTTTGGTGTGATTTCTCATATCATTCCAACCTTTAGCCGCAAACCGCTGTTTGGTTATAGCTCCATGGTGTATGCAACCGCTTCCATCGCCTTCCTGTCGTTTATTGTTTGGGCTCACCACATGTTCTTGGTCGGTATGCCGATTGGTGGTGAGCTGTACTTTATGTACGCCACCATGCTTATTGCGGTGCCAACAGCCGCGAAGGTTTTTAACTGGATTTCTACCATGTTCCGTGGTTCCATCAGCTATGAAACACCGATGCTGTTCGCCATTGCCTTTGTGGTTCTCTTCACGATTGGTGGCTTTACCGGCCTGATGCTAGCTATTGCTGCCGCCGATGTGCAGTACCATGACAGCTACTTCGTAGTAGCCCACTTCCATTATGTTATGGTGGCGGGCGCGGTATTCTCAGGTACCGCAGCCGTATACTACTGGCTACCGAAATGGTGTGGTCGTATGTACAACGAAACCATGGGGAAAGTGCAATTCTGGATCTCCTTTATCGGGTTTAACATCACGTTCTTCCCGCAGCACTTCTTGGGTCTGGCCGGTATGCCGCGTCGCTATGCCGACTACGCTCTCCAGTTCTCGGATTGGAATATGATTTCTAGTATTGGAGCCTTTATTTACGGTGCTTCTCAGTTGCTGTTCATATTTAACGTGATTCGTACTATCAGATCAGGTACGCCCGTTAGTGAACCCAAAACTTGGGAAGGTGCAGAGGGTCTGGAGTGGACAGTTGCCACCCCAGCGCCTTACCACACGTTCGCAACGCCTCCGGAAGTGAAGTAAGAGATAGAGATAGAAACATGTCTGCTGCACCGAACAACAGAAAATTGCTGGTCAAGCTGTTATCCGGTGCAGTGTTCATGTTCATCTTTGCGTTATTTGTGATGCCGCCGCTATATAACGTGTTCTGTGAAATTACAGGCATCGGTGGCAAAACAGGTGGGCCCTATGTAGCCTCTGAAGCTGGTGTGGATACCAGCCGTCAGGTGAAAGTACAGTTTGTTGCAACCAATAATGGTGCTATGCCCTGGCAGTTCGGCCCTAAGGTGTTTGAAGTGAGTGTGCATCCGGGAGAGCCGACCGAGGTGGCGTTTTATGCCAAGAACAGTACACACCGAAATATGGTGGCACAGGCAGTACCGAATGTGACGCCATTCAATGCGGCAGAGTACTTCCATAAAACAGAATGCTTCTGTTTTAACCAGCAACCGCTGAAAGCGGGAGAGGACGCCGAGTTGCCCTTGGTCTTTATCGTTGACCGCGATTTGCCAACAGCGATAACGACCATAACGCTGTCCTACACCTTATTTGATATTACGAATCAAAGTGACGATTCGTTGGCACAAGTAAATTGATAAAAGTGCTGTGCGCTCACGCATGGCGATGATGGAGAAAATTAATGTCAACTGATAGCAACTATTACGTACCCGAGAGTAGTCGCCTGCCTATTTTTGCGGCTACTGGAATGGGTGTGATGGCCTACGGTGCAGGCTCCTGGGTACAGGGCGGTAGTGCGGCATTTTTCCTGGCCGGTGCCCTGATCATGGCCTTTACATTGTATACATGGTTCAGCACAGTCATTAAAGAAAATATGGCTGGCATGAACAGTGATCAGCTCAAGCGTTCCTATGTCTGGGGCATGAGCTGGTTTATTTTTTCCGAAGTGATGTTCTTTGCCTGTTTCTTCGGAGCACTCTGGTACGTTCGCGTACTGGCACTACCCTGGCTTGGTGGTGAGGGTGGACATGCGGAAAGCTCATTATTGTGGGAAGGCTTTAAGCCTGAATGGCCGCTGATGACCACGCCCGATATGGTTGTCAATGGTGATGCGGCTCGGTTCAAGGGCCCTGATGAGAATATGAGCTTCCCCGGCTGGGACAAGCTGTTTAGCTGGTTGCCACTCTGGAATACCGTGGTACTGCTGACCTCCAGCGTAACAGTGCATATGGCTCACACAGCCTTGAAAAATCACAACCACACCAAGTTCAATGGCTGGTTGGGTCTGACTGTGCTGTTGGGTGGCATCTTCCTGGTGTTGCAGGCTGAAGAATACATTCATGCTTACCAGCACATGGGCTTGACCCTGGAATCCGGTATTTATGGAACCACCTTCTTCATGCTGACCGGCTTCCACGGTGCTCACGTCACCATGGGCACGATCATGCTGCTGATCCAGTTCCTGCGTGGCCTGAAAGGTCACTTTACCCATGACGATGCGTTTGGCTTTGAAGCTGCATCCTGGTACTGGCACTTTGTTGATGTGGTCTGGGTAGGTCTGTTCATCTTTGTTTATGTGCTGGCTTGATCTGCCAATCTATAACCTGTTTGTTCCAAAAAAAAATGGCCAGGATTTTCCTGGCCATTTTTATCTTAGGGATTCGGTATCAATCAGCTTTGATCTAAGATTGCGTTGCTGTTTGATGCGGGGCAAGACGTTCCGGGTGTAGCTGCCTGTCCCATGGTGCCTTGCTCGTGAGTTGGCCGGAATAAATCCCCCAGGCAATGGTGCCCACGAGAGCGGTGGCCAAAATAACCCTTAAACCCAGTGCGTAGAGGGTTCTTTTTCTTGGGTTTCCGACATCTTTCATCAGGAACACCAGAGCACTGCTAAGACTGATCAATACAGCAATAAAGAGTATGATGATGATGGCTTTAAGCAACATGTGTTCAATTTCTCGTCCACCAAAAAATTGATTTAAACACAGATGTCACAACAGGCGCAGCAAGAATCCCGTTTTTCTTTCCGATGGCAGCCCAATTGGAAAATATTGCTGTTTACAGCATTTTTTCTACCCGTCACGGTCAACCTGGCTATCTGGCAACTGAACAGGGCGGAGGAAAAACAACAACTGCTGGAAGATTATCAGCAGCGAGATGTTGCGCAGCCCGTGCCGCTTGTTTCTCTGGGAGAACAGCCAGATCAACAATATGTACGAGTCCGGGTTAGGGGTGAATACGATAACCGCTCTCCCCTGCTTTTGGATAACCGGGTCCGCCATGGTCGACCAGGTTTTGAGGTCATCTCGCTTTTTCAGATGCCGACAGGTCAGTGGTTGCTGGTCAACCGTGGCTGGGTACAGGGCAGTATGGATAGAGCCGAGCTTCCCCTTATTGATGATGTTATTGGTGAGGTGGAATTGTCGGGCTATCTGTATCAGTCGCCGGGTGAGCAGATCATGCTGGGTGAAGACCGCTGGGCGGTTGAGGATGGACCAAAAATTATTCAGAATGCGGCACCGGAAAAAGTCGCTGAAAAGCTGTCGATCCCGATATACGGCTATACCCTGAGGCTCGATGAGCAAAAACCCGGAGCTTATGAGACGGGCTGGGATGTGGTCAATTTGATGCCAAGCAAACACACCGGTTATGCTGTGCAGTGGTCTGCGCTAGCCATAGCGTTGGTGGTTTTAACGTTGTTCGCCAACTCCAATTTGGGTGCAGTGATTAAAAGCCGCCGTCGTCAACAAATAAGAGAGGAAGGCTGATGACTCAGCAGGAAAAAACACGCAGTGGCCAATGGCACCTCTGGTTGTTGATTATCATTCTCGGGGGTGTCATCACTGCCGGCTTTCTATTGTTTCCGAAGACAGAAAAAGCGCGCCAAAAATTACTGGGTAGTTTAGGTACCACGAATCATGGTGAGTTTGTGTTGCCTGCGGTCTCCATGAAATCCCTTCAGCTACAGAACGCTGATCAAGCTCCATGGGTGTTTGATGAACAGAAAGTGAAATGGCGCATGATAATACCTGGCCATGCGGCTTGTAATCAGGAGTGCCAGGATCTTCTTTACCTGACTCGTCAGGTTCACATCAGCCTGGGAAAATACAGCCGTCGTTTTGAGCGCATTTACATCAATTTTGATGGACAGCTGGACTCCGATACCCAGGAATATTTAAAGCTGCACCCCTTTTTACACGTTTTGAATGGCAGTCAAAGTGAGCTGATGGAAATATTGGCAGAAACCAATACTCCGCTAAATGTTAAAGACGCCCCTCTCCGTGCCTACATGGTCGACCAAAACGGTTTAATTATGATGAGCTACACGCTGGCCGATGACGGACTCGAGATCATTGAAGATATAGAGCATCTGATGAAGTACTCACCAGGTTGATCCCGGCAAACCAGAGGCACTACTGACAGCGCGATGATCAGATTCAGCAAACCCAAGCACCAAAAAGCGGGTTTTTCTTTAGCGCTTGCCGCCACGGTGGTGGCGGCCTTGGTGCTGCTCCTCGGTGTGCTGACACGATTGTCTGATGCAGGACTGGGGTGTGAGGGTTGGCCGAGTTGTTATGGAGCATCCCTACAGGCCGGTAGTATGGATAAAGCGCCTGAATCGGTGCTTACATCGACTGCACAGATAGAGATTTTTCACCGTTACCTGGCGGCAGTATTGGGGCTGATGGTAATTATGCTGGCGATTATCTCCTGGCGTCGGCGGGAAATGGAGGAGTATCCCTTTCGGTTGCCGACACTGATACTGTTTCTGGTGGCTTGGCAGGCTGTGTTCGGCATGTGGTCGGTCACGCTGAAGTTGCTCCCCCAGGTAGTGACCTTTCACTTGATAGCGGGAATGGTGACGTTCTCATTGATCTGGTTGTTGACGTTACGCCTGGGGAGTCGACCCTGGGAGCTGAATGAGAAAACTGACCTGCAGTTGCAGCGACTCAAGCCCTGGCTGCTGGTATTGATGTCAGCATTGCTGCTACAAATTGGCTTAGGGGGGTGGACCAGTGCAAATTATGCTGCCTTTGCCTGTAGCGATTTCCCCACCTGTCAGGGAGAGTGGTGGCCTGACATGGATTTCCGGCAGGGTTTTGATTTTACTCAACCAGTCGGTCCCAGCTACCTTGGCGGCAAGCTGGAAACAGAGGCTCGGGTTGCCATACATGTCACTCATCGCATTGCGGGGTTGGTATTAGCGGTTTTGACCGTCATAATTGCCACCCCTTTGCTGAGAATAAAAAATAGTCAGGTTCGAGTGCTGACGACAACGTTCGTCATGCTCATGCTCACAGAGCTGCTGCTTGGTGTGGCTAACAATTTGTTGATGGCCCCCATGCTGACGGCATTGCTGCACCACCTGATCAGCGCATTGTTATTACTTGTTCTAGTGGCCCTGATGACCGGAATCTGGTTGGCCAAACCGAGATATCAGAGGCAGGAGTCCTGAAATGATGAATGAAGCAGAACTCAAGATGGAAAAAGCCACCTGGAGAGATTACCTGGAATTGACCAAGCCCAATGTTGTGGCCTTGATGATTCTGACTACGGTCATTGGTATGTTTCTGGCGGTACCGGGTATGGTGCCAGTGGATGTGCTGATTTTGGGCAATCTGGGTATTGCTGTTTGTGCTGGTGCGGCAGCCGTCGTCAATCATGTCGTGGATCGTCAAATTGATACCAAGATGGCGCGTACCTTCAACCGCCCGGTCGCCAAAGGCCGTGTTGAGCCTGTTCAGGCCATGCTGTTTGCCGTCGTGCTGGGCGTGGTGGGGATGGCGATTCTGCTAATTTATATCAATGCCCTGACAGCGTGGCTAACATTGGCATCGCTGGTGGGTTATGCGGTGATCTATACCCTGTTCCTGAAGCGGGCGACACCTCAGAATATTGTGATTGGAGGTCTGGCCGGTGCGGCCCCTCCCCTGCTAGGTTGGACTGCGGTCACCGGGGAAATTCACGGTCATGCCTTGCTGCTGGTGCTGATTATTTTTGCCTGGACACCGCCACATTTCTGGGCGTTGGCAGTTCATCGCAAGGATGAGTACGCCAAGGCGGATATCCCCATGCTGCCTGTTACACATGGTGAAAAGTACACCAAGCTGCATATTTTCCTGTACACCCTGATTTTGCTGGTTATCAGTGTCCTGCCCTTTGTGACGGGTATGAGCGGCTGGTTGTATCTACTGGGTGCGGTCGTCCTCGGCATTGGCTTTATCTATTGGGCCATTGTGATGATGATCGGCAAAAAGCCTGATGCAGGAATGGATACGTTCAAATATTCCATTATTTACCTCATGGCACTGTTCGTCATTATGCTGGCCGACCATTATCTGGTGACCGTGCCGACCTTTATCCAGTAGCTTTTATCTAGAAGAGACAAAGTCTGAGGGAGGCTAGACATTATGGCGCCAATCAAGGCTTTAAATACCGGCAGTGTCCGTTTAACACTCGTGGTTGTACTGGTGTTTGTGGCATTGGTGCTAACCGGGTTTGTTTACAAAATGAATCAACCTCGTATTCTCAATAAATACGAGCTGCGGGCAAATGGTGCCGTTGAACTGGATACTCCGAGAAAATTTTCTGATTTTCAGTTAACAGATCACCATGGTCAGCCTTTTACACAGGAAAACTTGAAAGGCAAATGGACGCTGATCTTCTTTGGCTTCACACACTGTCCGGATATTTGTCCGACAACCATGGCTGCCGCCGCCAGAATGTACGCTGCGCTGGATGAAGATGAGCGGGAAAATCTTCAGGTTTTGCTGATTTCTCTCGACCCGGAACGGGATACGCCAGAGCAGCTGGCCAAATATGTGCCCTACTTCAATAGCGATTTTATCGGTGTCAGTGGTAACCAGCACGTGCTGTTAAAGCTTGCCACCGAGTTGAATGTCGCCTTCAGCAAGGTGGATCTCGACAATGGTGATTACACCATTGATCACAGTGGTAACCTGGTTCTGATCAACCCCTACGGGCATTACCATGGGTTTATGAAGCCACCTTTTGAAGAAGGCAGCATGCGTCTTGCCTGGCGCTCCATTAACGCCAGTTTCTGATTTATTCCCGTTTCAGCAGTGACAGCGCAAAGAGTATTGCCGCGCTGAGCACAATAGATGGTCCGGCGGGTGTATCGGCGAACCAGGAGGCCGACAAGCCGATGAGGACGGCCAGGCTGCCAGCCAGGCTGGCATAAATTGCCATCTTTTCCGGCGTGTTAGCAAAGCGCCTGGCAGTAGCCGCCGGAATCACCAGTAAAGCTGTGATCAACAGCACGCCCACGACCTTCATAGCAATAGCGATTTCCAGTGCAATAATCAGCATCAGTGCGGTGCGCACGGCCGTCACAGGCACGCCTTCAACCCTTGCTAGCTCCTCATGGATCGTCATCGTCAGCAAGGGTTTCCACAGCCAGATGATCAGTCCAATCGCAATGGTGCCGATAAGATAGATGGTGATTACATCTCTGGGGGTGACTGTCAGCAAGTCTCCAAATAGTAAGCTCATCAGGTCGACACGCACATCTGGCATGAGTGCCATCGCCACCAGGCCTATGGCTAGCGACGAATGCGAAAGGATGCCGAGTAATGTATCAGAGGCCAGGGTTTGCTGTTGCTGCAGCATAACCAGTAACAAGGCCAGTAACAGGCAGATCACCACTACGGAGAGTGTGAGGTTCACCGATAATAACAATGCCAGTGCAACACCGAGCAGTGATGAGTGAGCGAGTGTATCGCCGAAATAGGCCATGCGACGCCAGACAATAAATGCGCCCAGGGGTCCGGTGACCGCGGCGACACCAAGCCCGGCAAGCAAGGCGTACAAGAGGACATCAATCATGGCCGCAAGACCTGTCGTGTTGATGAGCTTTACCGGCAGTGACCACGTCACCACGTAGATCGTGCTGGTGGTTGTGGTGGTGGGTGTAGGGTGCTGTTTTAGTCCCAAACAGCTCAATGAAGGCTGGGTTGCTGCTGACCTGATCCGGATGACCGTGGCAGCAGATATGCTGGTTTAAGCAGATAACTTCGTCGGTGGCAGACATCACCAGGTGAAGGTCGTGAGACACCATAAGGACGGCGCAGTCGAGACGATCTCGCAATTGGCCAATCAGGCGGTAGAGACTCTCCTGCCCTACTACATCAACACCCTGCACGGGTTCATCCAAAACCAGAAGATTTGGTTTGCGCAGAATAGCTCTTGCCAGAAGCGCCCGTTGCATCTCACCCCCCGACAGGGATTGCAGGGGTTGGTTGCCCGCCGAAGGATCAATACCAACCTCCCCCAATGCAGCCTGACACTTTTCTTTATCCGGTTCAGAGAGAGCAAGAAAGCGGTCAAGGGTAATCGGTAGCGTGGGATCAATCAGCAGCTTCTGTGGCATGTAGCCAATACACAGGTTTGAGGCCAGATAAAGTTCGCCGGCATCGGGTTTGAGCAGTCCCAGCACCAGTTTTACTAGGGTGGTTTTACCGGCGCCATTGGGGCCAATCAGGGTAATGATCTGGCCGGGCATCACTGTCAGATCGATGCCGGATAACACCGAATTGCCTCGAAAGGATTTACAAACCCCAGTCAATTGAATCAGGGGATTGCTCATGACTGGCACTCCGGACAGAGCCCAACAATTTCAATCACTTGTGATTCAACCTGGAAGTTGGCACGTTGGGCCGTCTGTTCCACGGCCGTCGTCAGGTAATCAGCACTGCATTCAGCGGCTGAGCCACACTCACGGCAAATCAGAAAAACGTCATTATGATCATTTCCAGGGAACGGGCAGCCGATATAGGCGTTCAATGATGCCAACCGATGAATCAGGCCTTGCTCAAGCAGGAATTCTATCGATCGGTACACCGTTGGTGGCAAGATGCGTTTCACCGGGGAGGTGGCCAGGGTCATCTGGTCGACAATATCGTAAGCGCCCAAAGGTCGATGACTGGCCCATATGGTTTTAAAGACAGCTTCCCGAATGGGTGTTAGCCTCACTTGGCGATCGTCGCAGAGCACCTTGGCGCGTTGCATGGCTGCCGTAACACAGCGTTTATGGTCGTGATGGTGGTAGGCCACCTTGGAATTTGTCCACATACAAATATGCTTGTAAAAATAAAATGTTATTTTATATCATTTGTGGTGGTAGGCAATCAGTAATGACACAATGATTGTTGATGGCATAATGGTAATACTGTGCAATACACAACCTGGATAATTGCAATAATATAACATAATGAAAAAATACACTTTTCTAACGATCGTTATTGTGAGCTTCTGGATGGGGGCATCAGCGGCCATGGCCGACACGAAGGCTACCGTGCTGGTAACGATTAAACCCCTGGCAATGTTGGTGAAAGGGGTCGTGGGCGATGAATTGACTGTGCAGCAGTTGTTGCCTGGCAATATTTCACCCCATGACTATGCGTTGAAATTCTCGGATGTCCGTGCCATCAATGAGGCCGCGCTTGTGGTTTGGGTGGGCCCGGAACTTGAGTCGGCGTTTAGTAAGCCGTTAACGGGGAACGGGAAAGAGGTACTGACGCTGATGAATCTTCCAGGTCTCATCTGGCCAGTCATATCCCAGGCAGAGGAAGAGGAGCATGGTGAGCACGACGCCATGCATGACCACCACAGTCACCCTGCACATGACAGGGACCCACATCTCTGGTTGAACCCGGTGAATGGCCAAATGGTGGCGCATGCAGTGGCAGAACGATTGGCAGAACTGTTTCCCGACAAGAAGGGGGCTTTTGACGAGAACTTAAGCAGATTTTCCAAGGAGATCGAGGCATTAGACGGGCGGGCAAGAAGTGCGTTGACCCCTTTGCGTGAACGGGGTTTTGTGGTGACTCACGATGGCTACGGACATTTTGTGCAGCATTATGGTTTGAAGCAGTTGGCATCGGCGCAGGTAGTTGCCGGACGTCAACAGGGCGCCAAACACGTGGCGGAGATGCTGGCACTGGGCGAACAGGTGCAATGTGTGTTTACAGAGGTGCAGCTCAACAACAAAACTGCTGAGCAGCTGGCCAGAAAGCTGGGAGTAAAAACGAGTGAACTTGATCCTATCGGACGCGATGTCCAGTCAGATGAAAACAGTTATCTGACCTTTATGGAAAACCTGATAACAGCATTTACTCAAGGATTGACTGGCAGCGGTGAATAAAAACAAATCAGAGGGGCAAGGGGTAGTAGCTCATCAATCGTCGTTCCAGCTTTTGCAGGTACTCTTCGGGATCTTTATGTGATGAGCTGCCTTCAGAGGTATATTTGCTGAGCAATCTCGAGACCCAGAAGCGGGTCGCTGAGAAACAGAGAATATCCTGCCAATATTGGCTTTCGGTGTGGTTAAAGGGGCGTTTGGCCGCATAGGCGTTTAATAGGGCGCTGCAGAGGTGTTTGTCGAGCTCACCATGGGGGTCGCAACACCATTCGTTAACAGCCTGTGCCACATCCAATAAAAACCAGTCGGTGCAGCTGAAATAAAAGCCAGTCACTGCAGATAGCTGGCCTTCCGAAAAGAACAACTGGTCAGAAAAGAGGCTGCCGATCAGCGGGCCGCTGGGAAGGTTTGGCCTGGCATCGATGGTTCGCTTGAAGCGATTGAGTTGCTCCTCGAGTAGAGACAGATCACCAATAGAAAGGTGGGGTGCCAGCTCTTTGGAGGCAAAATTTAACCATAACAGACTTCTTGGATTGTTATAACTGGCGGCGAAATGTGCTGAACTTGCGTGCATTTCGCCCAAAAAATCACCTATTTGCCTACAAATATCCGCGCTCTGGTGTTGTGGTGAAGAACCCTCGGGAATATGGAAAAGCAGGGCAGGGTTGTCGTGATACCAAGCAAGGCTGTTGCCTGAAATGGTGCGGATAACTGGTGTGACCCGCTGCCCCACGCTGATCAGGTGCTCAACCAGTGCGGCAGAGAAAAGCAGACGTTCTTTTGCACCGGGAACGGCCGCGACCATGAGGTAGTGGGCTCGCTGGGGTTGACCGCAGTGAAACCTGCATGTCATATGGTTTTTGGCAATATAGGTAGCATCAATGCAAGCATCACCCAGATGAGGGTACTGCTCCAGAAAATGTGAAATAACGTGGTTATCTGGTGCTGGAAATGACGACATATGGGAGTCCACACCCCTGATTGTTTTATCCAAGAGTAACCCCTTGGTAAGTGGAAAGAAACAATTTGCGGTATCCTTCGCCACTTCAGAGACGGTAAAAAAATAGCCATGAATAATAAAGCTCCACTGGTGTTGGTCGACGGATCATCCTATTTATATCGCGCGTTTCATGCCTTGCCTCCGCTGACGACATCCAGCGGGCAACCCACCGGTGCGGTGAAGGGCGTGATCTCAATGGTTCGACGTCTCCTAAAAGATTACCCGGGTAGCCCGGTTGTGGTCGTTTTTGACGCCAAGGGCAAAACCTTTCGGGATGAACTGTTTGAGGCATACAAATCCCATCGTCCGCCCATGCCGGACGAACTCAGGGCGCAAATTGAGCCCATTCACAAGATTATCCGCGCCATGGGTTTGCCGTTGCTGGTGGTTGATGGTGTAGAAGCGGACGATGTTATTGGCACATTGGCGATAGAAGCTGCCGCAAACCAGTATCAGGTCATTATTTCTACGGGAGATAAGGACATGGCGCAGCTGGTGTGTGATCAGGTGACGCTGGTAAATACCATGACAGACACGGTGCTCGATCGGCAGGGTGTCGTGGACAAGTTCGGTGTGCCCCCTGAGTTGATTATCGACTACCTGGCCTTAATTGGTGACAAAGCCGATAACATTCCAGGGGTTCCGGGTGTCGGTGAAAAAACGGCATTGGCCATGTTGCAAAACCTGGGGGGACTGGATTCAATTTTCGGCGACCTGGAACAGGTGCGAGAACTGGAATTTCGCGGTGCCAAGAAAATGCCGGAAAAACTGGCCGAACACGAAGAACAGGCCCGTTTATCCTACCAGCTGGCCACCATCAAAACCGATGTCCCATTGGATATGGCGGCGGCAGAGTTGAGAAATGGCGAACCCGACCAACAACAGCTGCTGGACTGGTTTCGGCAATGTGAATTCAAGACCTGGACAGAAGAGCTACTCAAAGAGGACTCTGCCCCGCAGCAGATTGACAGCCCCGAAGTGGAAAAGGACTACCAGGTGGTGCTCGATTTGGAGCAATTTAAGGGTTGGTTGAAACGTCTGGAAGACGCGGAATTATTTGCCTTTGATACGGAGACCACCAGTCTCGACTATATGCAGGCAGATGTGGTCGGCATTTCCTTTTCGGTACAGGCGCATGAGGCGGCCTATGTGCCATTGGCACACGATTACCTCGGGGCCCCTGCGCAGCTGGATCGGCGCGAAGTACTGGATGCTCTCAAACCTTTGCTTGAAGATCCGACCAAGGCCAAGTTGGGTCAAAACCTGAAATATGACATGAGCGTATTGGCTAATCAGGGTATAGCGATGCGGGGCATTGAGTTTGACACCATGCTCGAATCCTATGTGCTGGATTCCACTGCAACGCGTCATGATATGGACAGCCTTGCACTCAAATATCTGGGCGAGAAAACTATCCATTTTGAAGAGATTGCCGGCAAGGGGGCAGGGCAGTTGACCTTCAATCAGATCGCGCTGGAGCAGGCCGCGCCCTACGCGGCTGAAGATGCCGATATTACCTGGCGGTTGCACCAGACACTTTGGGGAAAAATACAGCGAGAGAGCGGACTGGATAAGGTCCTAAAAACCATTGAGATTCCCCTGATTCCCGTGTTGTCGCGCATTGAGCGCAATGGCGTAAAAGTGGATGCCGAGCGTTTGCGAAAGCAGAGTTCACAATTGGGTGAGCGGCTGGCAGAGTTGCAAACACAGGCCTTTGAAATGGCTGGTGAAGAATTCAACCTCGCGTCGCCCAAACAGCTTGGCTATATCCTGTTTGAAAAGCTGCAAATTCCTGTTCAGAAAAAAACGGCAAAAGGTGCTCCGTCCACTAAGGAAGAAGTGCTGCAGGAGCTGGCGCTGGATTACCCGCTGCCAAAGCTGTTGTTGGAGCATCGCAGTCTGTCAAAACTAAAAGCCACCTACACGGACAAATTGCCGGCATTGGTAAACCCTGTCAGCGGTAGAATTCATACCTCCTATCACCAGGCAGTCACGGCCACTGGCCGCTTATCCTCCTCCGACCCCAATCTGCAAAACATACCCGTTCGCACAGCTGAGGGGCGTCGTATTCGTCAGGCTTTTGTGGCGTCACCGGGTTGCAAGATAGTGGCCGCAGACTATTCGCAAATTGAACTGAGGATCATGGCACACCTGTCGGGTGATAAAGGCTTGAGGGATGCCTTTGCAAAGGGGCTGGACGTGCACCGTGCCACCGCAGCAGAAGTTTTTGATGTCGATGTGGAGAAAGTGACGGATGAGCAGCGTCGCAGTGCCAAAGCGATCAATTTCGGGTTGATTTATGGCATGTCGGCCTTTGGTCTGGCGCGTCAGTTGAAAATTGGCCGCAATCAGGCGCAGGAATATATTGACCTCTACTTTGAGCGGTATCCCGGAGTTCAGGCCTATATGGACCGCATCCGGCAAACTGCCGCTGAGAAAGGCTATGTGGAAACCCTTCTCGGCAGGCGCCTGTATCTGCCGGAAATCAAGTCCAGCAACGGCATGCGGCGACAGGCTGCCGAACGCACGGCTATTAATGCGCCGATGCAGGGGACGGCGGCAGATATTATCAAGCTAGCGATGATTGCCGTCGATCAATGGCTGACTACAGAGGTGCTCCGCAGCAAAATGATCATGCAGGTACACGATGAACTAGTACTCGAAGTGCCAGAAAATGAGCTGAACATCATCGAAGTCGGGCTTAATGAGCATATGGCCAATGCAGTCAAACTGGAGGTGCCGTTGATTGTGGATGTGGGCATTGGTGACAACTGGGATGAGGCCCACTAGGCATGTGGTCTCTTCCAAAAAGTCAGTGGCGGGACTTTTGGAAATAAAAAATTTTTAGTTATAAAGAAAAGCTATAGAAAACCTGAAAAAAAAGTTATTTCCTAGTGAACTAACGCGTTGCAGATATGCCTAACAAGTACGCAAGCAACATTGCTGCTTTCTCCCCAAACTAGATGCAACGCAAGCCCTGATCACTTTGATACAGGGCTTTTTTTTGTCCGCCATGGACCCTGGGTCAGGAAAGAAAAATTTTTCTACAATTTCCGGAACTAAATATCGTGTGCTTTGCCTAACCTAGTGCAAGCAACATTGCTACTTTCTCCCCAAACTAGTTGCAATGCTTGATAATCCCCAAGCAACAGCAAAGCATACCCTGACCAGCGATGGTCAGGGTTTTTTTTAGTTCGTATCCAAACTAGTCAATCGATAGTGATTCTGAAGCGGACAGCCATTGCATCAGTGTGGTTTCCAGCTCTTCGAGCCCGCTCTTCTTCAGGGATGAAAATGTTTGCAGGCTCACATGTTCGCTAAATCCCGCTGCCTGCAGTTCTCGTTGTACCTTGAGTAATACCGACTTGGCGGGTCCGTTGTTCAGTTTGTCGGCTTTGGTCAGCAGAATGTGGACAGGCATTTCCGAAAGGCTTGCCCAGCGAATCATCTGCCAGTCGTAGTCCTGTAAGGGGTGACGGATGTCCATTAACAACACCAGGCCCCGTAATGACTGTCGTCTTTGCAGGTATTCAGCCAGATGTTGGTCCCATTCCTTTTTCATGGCTTTTGGCACTTTTGCAAAGCCGTAACCGGGTAAATCCACCAGGCGGCACTGTTCTGTCAAAGAGAAAAAATTCAGCAATTGTGTCCGGCCCGGTGTTTTACTGGTTCTTGCCAGCTTGGCGTTATTCGTTAACGCATTGATTGCGCTGGACTTCCCGGCATTGGAGCGCCCAGCGAAGGCCACTTCACAGCCGCTATCGTCGGGGCACTGTGACAAGGTGGGGGCGCTCATCAAAAATTGTGCTTTGCGGAAAGAAATGACATCTGACATGGGAAACCTGTGCGAGTAAGCTGAGATCAACTATTAAGATCGGGGAGGACTTGGTATATAATGCCCCCGCTTTTTAGAAGGCAATAAAAGTTTCCTATTGTAGCGGAATGCAGAGAGCGGATTAACCAATGAAAAAAATCATTCTAGGAATGGCTGCCATGCTGGGTTTGACCCTGGCCTCTTCACTGGTCTTTGCTGGCGGCGATGCCGCAGCTGGACAGGCTAAAACAGCAATGTGTGCAGGTTGTCATGGCGCAGACGGCAATAGCCCGGCACCAAACTTCCCTAAACTGGCTGGTCAGGGAGAAAAATACCTTACCAAGCAATTGCAGGACATCAAATCCGGTGCACGCCCAGTTCTGGAAATGACCGGCATGCTCAATTCCTTCAGTGATCAGGATCTGCAAGATATCGCTGCCTATTTTGCGTCGAAAAACATCCAGATGGCTGGCGCCAAAGAAGAAAATCTGGCGTTGGGTGAGAAGGTTTACCGCGGCGGTAACCTGGAAACCGGTGTCCCGGCTTGTACTGGCTGTCATTCACCGGCAGGTAATGGCAATGCACCGGCGGGCTACCCTGCGTTGGGCGGCCAGTTCGCTCAATACACAGCGAAGCAACTGCGAGCCTTCCGCACCGGCGCCCATGATCCAAAAAATCAGGCTGCACGCACTAACGATGGCGATGCTGCCATTATGCGGGGTGTTGCTGCCCATATGAGTGATATCGAAATTGATGCAGTCTCAAACTTCATTGCTGGCTTGAAGTAACAGCTCATCACGGAAAAGGCGGCGTAAGCCGCCTTTTTTATGGTTGCATTTTAGGGAACCTGAGAGATGATAGTGGTCTATCAGGTATCGCCTTTTTATAGCCAAAGGATTTAAGCATGCGTCACTACATCTCTAACTTTTTGTTTGCTCTGGTTTTTCTGCCTCTTGTGGCTTGTCATGCCGAGGTGGCTGAGCCCTACAAAGCAGGCGTTAACTATGAAGTGCTACCCGAACCCGTTGCCACAGCGGACCCCTCCAAAATCGAGGTGGTGGAAGTGTTCTGGTATGGATGTAGCCACTGCTATGCATTCGAGCCCAAGCTCAACCCCTGGGTGGCGGCGCTGCCTGAAGATGTGAACTTTGTTCGTGTGCCTGCAGTTTGGCACCCCACCATGGCACTGCACGCCAAGGCGTACTATACGGCGCGAGCCCTGAAGGTGGTGGATGATCTGCACGAACACATCTTCGAAGCCATGAACCTGAAAAAACAGAAACTAAAAAATGAAGATGAAATTGCCAAACTGTTTGAAGGGCAAGGCGTGGACCCGGAGCGCTTCAGCAAGGTCTTCAATTCCAAAGGTATTGAAATGGCTGTGGATCTGGCGACCAGTAAACAGCAGCGTTACCGCATTCAGGGCACACCGGAAATGGTGGTTAATGGCAAGTACCGTATTTCCTCCAGGGAAAATGGCAGCCAGGAGGGCATGCTTAAAGTCGCTGCGTATCTGATCAAGAAAGAAAGAGCCGCCATGAATCAATGACTCCCGTCGGGTTGTGGGGCTTGCTAGGCCCCGCAACCATGAGCGCGTCAGACATCGCTCTCAACGCCAATCTAACCTCCAGCGCTACATAACAAAAAATTCCCAAAGACGACTTTGCGATCCAAGAATTCCCACTTAGAATGGTGCGCTTCTTTTTATCCATGCAGGCAGAATAGTAATGAAACCGACACAAAAGCCGGCCAACCCCAATTTTTCTTCAGGCCCCTGTAGCAAGCGACCCGGTTACGATGTTTCCAAACTGGATGTAAGCACTCTGGGGCGTTCACATCGAGCCGCTATCGGTAAAGCAGCCCTTGGCAGGGTGTGCGAAGAAACCGCTGAAGTGTTGGGTTTGCCAGAAGGCTATCGGGTGGGTGTCGTACCAGCTTCTGATACAGGCGCTGTGGAAATGGCGCTTTGGTCCATGTTGGGCGCAAGACCAGTCGATATCTGTTACTGGGAGTCTTTTGGACAGGGCTGGCTGACAGACGTTGTCAAACAACTGAAGTTGGAGCAGACCAACGCCTATGGCGCTGACTACGGCCTGCTACCCGACCTGGGTCAGACCAACCCAGCCCACGATATCGTCTTTACCTGGAATGGCACCACGTCCGGTGTCAAAGTCCCTAATGGTGACTGGATCAGCGATGATCGAGAAGGCCTGACTATCTGCGATGCTACCTCTGCGGTATTTGCCATGGAGATGCCCTGGGAAAAACTCGATGTGGTGACGTTCAGCTGGCAGAAAGTTCTGGGTGGTGAAGGTGCCCATGGCATGCTGATATTAAGCCCCCGCGCTGTCGAGCGACTGGAGAGTTATACCCCGCCGTGGCCTCTGCCGAAAATTTTCCGCATGACAAAAGGCGGCAAACTGATAGATGGTATTTTCCGGGGTGAAACCATCAATACTCCCTCCATGCTCTGTGTAGCTGATTATCTTGATGCGCTGGACTGGGTAAAAGCGCTGGGTGGTGTGGATGCAGCGATTGCCAAGTCCCGTGCAAATCTTGCTGTCATTGAAGACTTTGTGGCGGCCAATGAGTGGATCAATTTTCTGGCCCAGGATGATGCAACCCGTTCCAATACCAGTATCTGCCTGAGCCTGGATCTGGATGCAGATCAGGTCAAACAGGTGGTGAAGTTGCTTGATGCTGAAGGCGTTGCCTACGATATCGGCGCCTATCGGGATGCACCTGCCGGGCTCAGAATCTGGGGTGGTGCTACTGTTGAACAGTCCGACCTGGAGGCATTGATGCCCTGGATCGAATGGGCCTACCGGGAAGTTTCAAAATAATAACAGGTACCGATAATGTTTAAGGTAAGAACCTACAACCAGATATCCGCCAAGGGGCTGGATCGTTTTCCCCGTGAGAACTATGAAATAGCCAGTGAATTCAATACACCGGATGCGATTCTGTTGCGCAGCCAGAAAATGCATGACGAAGTGGTTGCAGACAGTGTCAAGGCTGTGGCCCGCGCCGGTGCTGGCGTGAATAATATCCCTGTCGCGGACTATACCCATCGAGGCATCGTGGTGTTCAACACCCCTGGCGCTAATGCCAATGCCGTGAAAGAGCTGGTCGCTTCTTCGTTGTTCCTTTCTTCCCGGGACATTTTCGGTGGCATGAGCTATGTGCAAGGTCTCACCGACATGACCGATGCTGGCGAAATGGCCAAGCTGCTGGAAAAACAGAAGAAACAGTTTGCTGGTTGTGAAGTGGCAGGTAAGCGCCTTGGCGTGGTGGGCCTCGGTGCCATTGGTGCACTGGTGGCGAACATGGCAGTCGAGCTCGGCATGGAAGTATTCGGCTACGATCCGGCGATTTCGGTGGAGGCTGCATGGCGTTTGTCACGGCGTGTGCAAAAAATGGAAAACCTGCAGAGCCTGCTGGCCCAGTCAGATTTCATTACTCTGCACGTTCCGGCCATTGATGCGACACATCACATGATCAATGCGGAGATGCTGCGCTGCGTTAAGCCCTCGGCGACATTGCTTAATTTTGCCCGTGAAGAGGTGGTAGATGTCGATGCCGTTATTGCGGCTCTTGATGAAAAACGTCTTGCCAAATATGTGACGGATTTTCCGGTTCCCGCTCTGCTGGGTCGGCCCGATGTTCTGTTGATGCCGCACATTGGCGCCAGTACGGCAGAGGCAGAGGAAAACTGTGCGGTGATGGCAGCCGACCAACTCATGGATTACCTGGAAAACGGTAATATCCGAAATTCTGTCAATTTTCCAGCGACAAAAATGGAGCGCAACGGCGGCTATCGCATCACCTTCTGCAATGAGAATGTGCCCAGGGTACTTGGCCATGTGCTGTCATTGCTTGCAGACCGTGATCTGAACGTCATTGATATGGTCAATCAGAGCCGTGATGACATTGCCTACAACATCATTGATGTCGCCAGCGAGCCTTCGGAAGAACTGTTCGCCGCAATTCGTGAAGTTGATGGCGTCGTCGCGGTACGCAGTCTCTAGTGAATAACCCTCTGAACATCGTTTTGCGATGTTCAGAGGTCAATGCATTGCGATTCTTCATCTAGCGCATTAAGTAGATCAGGCACCTGATCGAGACAATGATTTTTTATCGCGGTGTGCAGCTCGCGCACCCGGGCTTCAAGCCCTTTCAGCTGAAATACGCCGGCAATCCCCAACAGCTGGTGGACGCTCTCCCGCAAGGCTTCAATGTCATCCTGTTGCAAGTAATCTCTGGATTGCATCAGCAAACTCTTCACTTCCTGCTTGAATAGTTCTGTGGACAGGTCTGTATCGACAGCGGCGGGAGGTTCGGGAAGAGTCTTCAGTATCTGTAAATTCAGCAGTTCGCAAATATGGGTAAGCAGTTCATTTTCATTCAGTGGTTTCAGTAACAGGCTGTTGGCCCCTGCTTTAAAGAGTGACTGTTCTTCCTGTTGCAGAATGTCGGCGGTCAACGCCAGGGCAGGAATATTGGCATTGATATTGTTGCTGTTGCGTAAGGTTTTCAGGGTCTCAATGCCATTTTTCTGCGGCATGTGCACATCCACCAATAACAGGTCGAAACGGTCCTGCTGACAGGCGGCGAGGGCTTCTTTGCCGTTACCGGTCAGGGTGCAATAAGCGCCAAACCGACTGAGCAATGTGTCCAGTAGCAGGCGGGTAAACTGGTTATCTTCGGCAATCAGAATCTTGATGCCATCCAGCACATGCTCGGTATCCATAGTTGAATTGTTGGCTGAACTAGCGGACGAAACGGTGTCCAGTGCGCGGTGGAGTTCTGACAGGGGGGGTGGCATCGCCAAAAAGGAGACTGGATGCAGCTCGATACGTTCCCGCGCGTTGAATTGTTGAAAAAAGTTGAACTGGGCAGCCAGCAGAATCAACTTTGCCGGGCTGCCTTCCCTGATTTTGAGGATAATATCAGCCGGATTATTCTCTGTTGTTTGCAGTGCGGAGGCACAGATAATCACCGCATCATCCTTTTTCAGGGATGCACTTGCCTCAACGAGGTTTTCGAGGGATGCGAAGGTGACATCATTGATCCCGAAGCGGGTCATGGCATGTTGCAGGGACTGGCCCGTCAAGCTGTCTGTTTGGAAAATGACAACCCGTTGAGAGGGCAGTTGCCAATCATCAGTTTGGGTCGAGCACATCAGCGGTAGCAAAATCGAAAAAGTAGTGCCTTTGCCCTCGCCACTTTGAAGGCATATATCGCCTCCCATTAGATCCACCAGGCTTTTGACAATGGACAGTCCCAGTCCGGTACCACCGTAGCGGCGCGAAATGGAGGTGTCTGCCTGGGCAAAGGCGTTAAAGAGCTGTGCCTGGGCCGCTTCTGGAATACCAATGCCCGTATCTCTGACGTCAATGATTACATCCCGGTCATCGTTGCTTTTCAGGGAGATATATACGCCCCCTTCATCCGAAAACTTGATGGCATTGGCTATCAGGTTGCTGAGTATTTGCTGAATGCGAATAGAGTCCCCAACACGGTTCAGTGACAGCTCTGGCGCATAATCCACCACCAGATTGAGGCCCTTGTGCTGCGCCTGGGGTGTAAACATGGCAATGACCTGTTCGACACATTCAGCAAGGTCCAGAGGCTGCTCGGCCAGCTCGACGGTATCGGACTGCAGTTTGGAAAAGGCGAGAATATCGTCGATCAGTGTCAGGAGCTGCAGGGCGGCTTGATCAATAATCTGGCAGTAGTGGCGCTCGTTTTCGGCGAGCCGCGTGGTGTCCAGAAGTCGGATAAAGCCCTGAATAGATGTAATAGGTGTCCGCAATTCATGACTCATTCTTGCCAGAAAACCGCTTTTGGCCTGGTTGGCAGCCTCTGCTTTCTCACGGGAAATTTCCAGCTCACGGTTTTTGATCTGCAAGTGATCTAGTGTTTCCTGTAACTGGCGGGTGGCAAAGCGGATGCGATGCTCCAGGGTTTCCTTACCTTCGGCGACGGATGCCGCCAGTTGGTTAATACCGGCGGCCAGAACGGCTAGCTCATCATCCGTTCCGGTTTCTGCGCGGGCATGCAGATTGCCACTGGCCATTTGTCGGATGGTAGCGGTCAGCTGCTGAATGGGAGCAATAAGCGCGAGACTGAGGTAATAGGTAACGACCACTGCGATGATAAGGCCGAACAGAAACAATAGTGCTGACGTGGTGAGAATAGTTTTCTGTTTGTCGAGCATCGCCGTGCGGTCAATGGCTAGTAACACCCAGCCCACAAGCTCCGGACCAGCCATTTCTGTCGGTGATTCCTCCTGGTAATCACTGACATCAATTCCCGACAGGAAAACGGGTTTTTTGAAATACAGGTATTGGTCTGTTTGCATGGGTCCGAGATGATTGATCCCGGGTAGTATCTGCTCCAGCAAAGAGCTTTCGGCATCCTGATGCTCTTCCTGGAGCTCATCACTGTAACCTTGAGACAGGTGGCCGGCGGTTAACACTGGCTCATTGGTGCTATCAAGGAAAGCCACACCGGCAACATTGGGAATCTGCAACACGGAAGAAGCGATTTCCTGCAGCAATTTTTGATTGCGGGAATAGAGAGAGAAGTCGGAAATGGTTGCCAGGTAGTTGGATGATGATTCACCGGATTGCACAAGATTTTCGATCAGATCGGTTCGTCTCGACTCAATGGTAAACAGAGTCAGTAGCGTAATAGTGAGCAATAACGGTAGCAGTGCCACTGCTAGAAAGCGCTGATGTATGGATTTGCTCAGCAGTTGTTTGTTGCTCATGGCAGTGTCGTCTCTTGTTGCTCGAGACTACGGTACAACTCATTATCTGGGGGTAAATGGATACCCAGTGATCCTGCGACAGTGAAATTGGTGCTGATGGTGAAGTATCGGGGATATTGTGCCTGCGGCAGCGTGGTATCACCCTCAATTAGCCGGGCGACAATAAACTGACCGGCCTGCCGACCTATATCCTCCGGTGAAGAGTAAATGGAGGCCAGTGCGCCGGCATTGGTGTATGCCTTGGAAAAGCCAATCACTGGGACCTTTTGTTGAAAACTCAGGTGCAGAATCCACTTGGCAACGGCCCGGTTCAGGGGTGCATGATCAGGCAGTGCGATAAACAGGTCGCTGCCCTTTACCAGCGGGCGCAACACGGCCACGGGATTGTCTTCTGGCGTTAAATGAGCGCTATTGAGGGCAATGGCTCTTTGGCTGGTCAGGGATTTGAGTTCGTCTTCCCAGGTTTTTGAAATAGGACCAAAAACTGCGCCAAGCTGTTTGATTTCGGGTTTCAGGCGGGTGGCGAGATTAACCACGCGCTCCAGTGGCTGATCGAGGTAAATAACGGAAACTGACCTTGGGCTCCCGGCATCCTCACGCACCTTGATATTTTCGAATGCATTTTTGGGGGTAAAAATACTCAGCACAGGGGAATTGCCCGGTTCGGACAGCACTTGCTGGGTGGCTTTACTGCCGATGGCGACAATCAGCTGCCAAGTCTGTGTTAGTGCCGTATCTGCTTCTGGGCTTTGTAGGGTCAACACCCTGAAAGTCAGTGCGTTTGCCGAATCCTCGCCAGCTGCAGTTTGAAGGCTATCGGCGGTTTCCCCGTAATAGGGAGCATCACTGGATAGCAGCAATAACACTTCCGCCTGTGCCGAGTGGCCCAGCAAACAAACAAAAGACAACACTCCTCTGCTGAGGAGTGTTCTAGTGGCTTGGTGCACTCGCTGATAGAAACTCAATGCCCTTCCTTTGGCTTTGTTTGTATTTTTGAATCTACATTCAATTATTATCGAACACCGTTAAAAAAATGAAAAGATAATTAAAGTCCATGGTGAGTTTTAGGAAATAACGGGTATCAAACACATTGTTCCGGGCGTGTTCTTCGTAGTCGTCCCCCAGATTCTGGGCAATCAGAGACAGGTTCCCTGAGCTTTTGCCGATGCGAAAGTCGTAACCCAGCACGGCGTCCGTGCGAACAAACTGGTCTACGTCATTACCATCTCGCCAGTTGGCATCGGTCATGTGGTAGAAGTTGATGCTGCCTGAAAGGCCGCCGGCAATTTTCTGGTGAACCAGTAACCCGGCCTTGTGTCGGGGCACCCGGTCATTGTGATCATTGGTGGAAAGTACCGGGTCGTATGTAAACACGTAGCCGCTATCGACATCCGTGTAGGCGTAGTGTGCATTGATCAGTGTACGGTCTGAGGGTTGATAGCGAAGTTGTAGTTCCACCCCGGTCATGTCTGATTCCAGGTGTTGTCCCGCACGGCAAACCGTTCGTCGGGAAACAACACCGGAATACCGAGGTTGACGGGTTCCTGGTAGTTTTCCAGGCCATCGCGAATTTCCTCGCGGAACAGGCGCACATCAAAGGTGATTCCCATGGAAGGATATTGGGCTAGGTAGCCCAGCTCGTAACTGCGCAGACGCTCCTCTTCAATATTTTCCGACGTTCTGCGGACGGCGGTGACCAGAATCTGCTGATCCAGAATGTCGGCATTGAATTCCTTGGCCTCAGCCAGAGAGGGTGAACGTTTGCCCAGGGCATAACCTACTCTGAATGTATTGAACTCATTGAGGTGGTAGTTGATGCCGATACGGCCCGAACCGATGGTATTGACAATGCTGTTATCTTCTACTGTCAGGCCAGCGTTCAACGTCCAGTAGCGGGATGGTCGCCATTCCATATGGCTGAACAGGCGGCGGCTGGTGAGGGAAGACTGGTCATCATGGCCCAGCACCGATTCGCCCTCGATACGGTCATAGCGAATGCCTGCGCCCCAGGTGGTGCGCAAGCTATTGGTGAGTTGCAGGTGGTGTTCCAGTTCAATATCGTAGCGTTCAGACTCAATGCCGCGAAAGCCCGTGATATAGCTCTGGTCCTGAATGTTCAATCCAGGGTCAATCATCTGAAAGAATGCTGGAACCTGCGCTGGCGTAATGGTGGTATTCAACGCATCCGAGAGCAGGTCGGAAACCAGCCCCAGGTTCACATAGTTCTCGCCTTCAATTTTGTTGCGGAAGAAATGGACCTGCAGGTAGTCGGTGGTATTCAGATCACGGTTCCACTTCAATGACTGGAACTGGTTTTTAAAGTTTACCCGAGAATATTCATCAGGGTGGTCGGCGTCTCCCCAGCCCATATTGCTATGGCTGAAACCGACCTGGGCATCAAAGGTATCGATGATATTTGGGGTGTACATACCGCGGAGGGTCAGTGCGATTTTTTCCTTTCCGTCTTCCATGGGGCCCAGATCATCCCCGGAGCTGACGGAGGGGAAGCCTTCATTGTGCTCGTAATCAAGGCTGGCTCGGTAATCCAGCTTGCCTGTAGACCCGCTATAACGAATATTGCTGTTCCGCGTACTTCGCGCACCAGTGGTGGCGCTCACATGCCAGCCCTGATCCTGTACCGGTTTGCGGGTAATAATATTCACCGCACCGAGAAACGCATTGGAGCCGTAGGCCGGGGCATTGGAACCGCGGACAACTTCAATGTGGTCGATGTCGTCCAGGCTGATGCCCAGCGAACCCCATTCAATGGTGGCAAAGTTCGGGTCATAGATAGACCGGCCGTCCACCATGATTTCCAGATGATTCGGAAATTCACGGCCATAGCCATGGGTGGAAATACCGTAACGGTTACCATTGATGGAGTAGGATTCGAAACCGGGAACCAGTCGAAAAATATCCACCCAGGACAGTGCGCCAGATGCCTTGATCATTTTCTGATCGATAATGGTAACACTCGCGGGAACGTGGGACAGTGGCTGAGACATCCGCGAGGCGGAGGTTACCGCCGGCAAATCACCTAATAAATCATCTTCAGTAATAAAACCTTCGTGATTGCAGTACAGTAGCGGACAGTAAAACAGACATACCGCAACCGTCAGGTGTTTCTTTCGGGGCATTTTCTGCTCTCCGGGGAATAAATAACCTGGTTCAATATTTTATGCTGGAGGGTCTGGAATAGCATCTCTTTGTTTTTTTGCCAAATCTGTTAATCGAAAGGAGCAGATGGCAAGGGGACAGCCGCTGGGGGTGGCGGCTAAAATACCGCCTTGACCGGAGCTTAAACTATGTCGCTGGAAGATACCCGTCGGGAATACCAATATGGCCGACTGAACCGGGAGTCCTTAAAGGAGTGCCCTTTTGATCAGTTCGCCCTGTGGATGGAGCAGGCTGCCCAGTCGGACTTGTCTGACCCGACCGCGATGTGCCTGGCCACCGTGGATGCCAACGGCAAGCCTTGGCAGCGCACGGTTTTGCTGAAAGGATTCGACCGACAGGGATTTCTGTTTTATACCAACCTCGGTAGCCGTAAGGCCAAAGAAATGGCGGGGAACCCCAATGTTTGTCTGATATTTCCCTGGATGCGCATGGACCGCCAGGTGATCATTGGTGGACAGGTAGAAAAACTGACTAAAACAGAAGTACTGAAATATTTCCTTAAGCGCCCCCGTGGTAGTCAATTAGCTGCCTGGGCATCAAAACAGAGCTCCCGAATTAATTCCCGCCAGGCCCTGGAAACCCAGTTCCTACAGATGAAGGACAAATTTGCTGCCGGTGAGGTACCGGTGCCGGATTTCTGGGGCGGTTTCCGGGTAGTGCCGAGGGAGTTTGAATTCTGGCAGGGGGGTGAAAACCGCCTCCACGACCGCTTCCAGTATTTATTTGAGAATGGTGACTGGAATATTTCCCGGCTGGCGCCTTGAGGTATCAATAGGTCGCTAGAAACTATAGCGAATCGCCGCGTAGAAACTACTCGCTTCCTCGAACTGGCCGAAGAATGTAGTTTCCTCGCTGCCGCCAAAGCTGTTGAAGCCAGTTTCCAGCAGTAACTGATCGGAGGCTTTCCAGCTCACCTTGGGTCTGGCGTACCAGTCCTTGTCGGTGGGGGAGTAGTACACAAATAGCGACCAGGTAACATTCTGGTTGTGGGTCAGCCAGGTCAGTCGGTTGGTCAGCAGTTGCCGGTATTTGTCCCGTTGGGGCATGCCCGCTGGAAGACTGTCCCGGTAGTTGTCGTAATCCTCGAGCCGTTCCACGTAGTACTGCAGCGCCCCGGTCAGGCTGGGTACCAGCTCCTGTTCGTAGGCCAACAGCAGCCGGGATTCGCTGTTGTTGATCAGCGGATTGTCGCCGTTGCGGTCGTCCCGGGAGTCGTAATAACCCACTTCGCCGCTGGCGATCCCCTTGCCCAGATTACCGCGCAGACTGGCGCCCCATACCCGCAGTTCCGGGAAGGTATTCTGGCCCTTGAAGGGATCGAAACCGTTGGGGCTTTTCCAATAGCCATCGTAGCCGTAAAAAGCCACTTCAGCGCCTGCCAGATTTTTGTAGAGTCGCAGTGCCAGTTCCCGGCCATGGGGAAAGTCAGGGTTCACCGGCATGTCGCGGCCGGTATGATCGCCGATCAGCGGGTTATAGAAGGAGATGCGGCGGCCATCGATAAAGCGATCGCTGTCGAATTCTGGCACATATACCACATCCAGATTGGCGGGCTCAAAATAGAAAGCCAGCTTCACAGCATCCGATGGGGCTTTCAGGTACTCGGTATCCCGGCCGCTGAAGAAGCTGTTCCAGTCTTTGGGAAACAGGTCGTTGATAAACAGCAGGTCCCCGACCCCCCAGGTAAGAATCTGGCGCCCGGCTTTCACATCCAGGTGCTGGTTGACGGGCATCTGAAACCAGGCTTCCCGCAGGTCGAACGGGCCGCGACCGCGGTCGAGCTGCACCGATTCATCTCGCTGCACGTCGTCAAACAGGACATCGCCTGTAACGCGGGCGGTAACTGTTTCCCCGGCATAGTCGAGGGTCAGCTGTGCTCGCCCCTCGCCGATGAAGGTGTTCCGTTGATGTTCGTCGTCGTGGGTCCGCTGGCCGACTCGAGCCTCGGCAAAACCGTACACGGAGAAGGGGCTGTAGCTTTTCTCAGTATTTATGAAGCTGGTGTCATCGCCCAGTCCTGAGGGGAGTGAGGGTTCCGGGGCAGCGCTGCCGGGGAGTCCCAGTCCGCTGGGTAGGGCAGGCCCACTTGATCTCGGTGCTTGCTTTGTCGGTACGCTTGGCTCAAGCCCACCGGGTAGGGGTGGCTCTGCCGTCACGGACAGGACGGTGAGCATGGCGCCGGAGAACAGCAGGGTGCGGAGCGTGCTTTTCATCAATGACGTTTCCGGTTAACGCAGGTATTTCACTGGTGCCCGGCGCAGATAGCGTTCACTGAAAATCTCTTCCGGCAAATCGACATTGTAGGTGACTGAACTGTATGTCATCAGGGTTTTACTGCCACTGCGCAGGTCTTCCATACTGGCCTTGGTGACAGTGGGATAGCCGTCGATGTTATCGACACCCAGTGCCGTGGCCACTCGGTATTTCTCGCCATTCTTGTCAAAGTACTCCGTCTGCACCGGAATGAAACTGGTCTTGTGCACATACATCACGTAGTGGGAAAACTCCACACTGTCCGGATCCTTGGGGGTGTGTTTCAGCACATAGTAGTTGTCGGTCGTCTCCACAAGCTCGTGACTGTCGGCGTTGATATCGCGACCGCTGACATCTTCATAAAAGTAGTCGGAACCCACAAAGCTGGTGCGCTGGTCGGAGGCGGCAATGCGTTTCACCAGGTCCAGGGCGGGCAGGTAAAGCCAGCGGTCATCGTCGCGATCCAGATGCTTCCAAACCAGGAAGGCCATTTTGTTGACGTCCGCAGGGCGCTGGAAAAACACGTAAAATTGCTGGTCGCCGTTGTAGGCTTCACCGGCGATGTCATCGCTGTTGGAAACATCCCGGCGCAGGATAGTAAAGCGGCGTTCCCGCTCACGGCCCTGCTTGTCGGTGATGCTCATCAGTACCTCGGCGCGGCCGTCCTTGCCTTGGTAGTAGGCGGTTTGGTTGGTGCGGTGAACGATCTCGTCAACACTGGGGGTGTCTGCCGCGATGGCTCCTGAAAGCCACAGTGAAGCAAACAGGCCAACCGCCGGGGCTATGGCAAGGGAAAGGGTTCTGTTCAGTTTCATGGCGTTACTCCTCTACCTTGAAAATCATTTTTTTCATCAGGGTCAGGATGGCTGGCAGAATCAGCAATGTAGCGGCACCGGCGCAAAGAATAATCGAAGCGATAAATAAACCTACCGTCTGATAGGGCACCAGTGGCGCGGCTAATAAAGGCAGGAACCCTGCACCAAGAATAATGGCATTGCGGGAGATGGCTCGTGCCGGCTCGCCGAACACCAAGGGGACAGCCGCCTGCCAGCTACCGGCCTCTTCAACCAGTGAGCGCGAGCGGGCCAAAAAGTGAATCGCATAATCCACCGCCAGGCCGAGACTGAGAGCGCTTAATACCGCCACCGGCATATCATAGTCCTTGCCGATCAGGCCGATAATGCCGTAGATCAGGCCTACGGTAACGGCTAGTGGAATCATCGCCAGCACGCCGAGTATCAGTGAGCGGAACAACACAATCATCATCACCAGTACCACCAGAAATGAACCGAGGAAGGCTTCTAGCATCCCGGACACCATCTTGCCCTGCCAGACCACGTTGATATAGGTGAGCCCAAACCACTGGCTGTCGATAGCTACTGGCGGCGGATTGTTGGTAAGGAAGTCATTCAGGCTTTGCACCACGGTTTCCATGTCCTTGTTGTCACCACTACTTAATTGCAGCCACAGTACGGTGCGGCGGTAATCGGGGGTGACAAAGTGCCACAGATCGTGGGGGCGGTGACTATTCTGATAGGTGATCAGTGTCTGGGCCACTGCGTTGGCACTGTCCGGAATGCGGAACTGTGATTGTTCTCCCAGTTGCAGTTCCCGGTAGACGGTTTTCACCACATCTGTCAGGGAGTTGACCTTGCCCACTTTGGGGTTGTCCAGCAGGTCTGCCTGCAGATCTTCCATCCAGCGAAGGGCCTCGGGCTGTTTAAATAGCTCCTTGCGTTGCTGCTGCTCTTCCAGAAACAGTTGGATGTCGTCCCAGCTGTAGTAGTCGTCATCGCTGGCACTGGCCAGGCCCTGTTCTGCGCGCTCGGCCAACACATCCATAAAACTGTCAGCAGTGCTGGCATCTGCCTGCTCAATGGCTGCGGCAAATTGTTGGTAGGGTGCGGCAGTGTTGCCCGAAGCTTCACCCGCTGCCTGGCGTTCTCCCAGTTGCTGTAACAGAGTTTGCTTGTCCACAGTGCCAGCCTGATCCGGTGCGGACAGTTCCAGGTAGGCCATATAGGTGCCACCAAAGTGATCGTTCAGCACCCGGTCGGCGACCCGGATCGGGTGTTGCGCTTCGAACCAGCGCGTGGGGTTGTCATTGACCACAATTTTGCTGATGCCGTAACCGGCGACCACCACGGCGGCGAGTGTGAACAGCAGGATGATTCGTGGGCGGTGTGTGGTCAGTTTCCCGGCAGCGGTAAGTGTCCGTCCCAGCATGCTGTGGTCTTCCTCACCAACATGATGACCGTATCCCTCCAGGCGTTTTTCATCGATGAGCATGATATATGCCGGGATAAAGAGCATAGTCCACAGCCAGGCCAGGAAAACACCGATGGCAATAAACAGTCCAAATACCTGCACCGGGGGAATTGGGGTCAACATCAGCGAGCCGAAACCGGCCATGGTGGTTAGGGTGGTGAACAGCATGGGTGAAAACAGGGTGGTCATCACCTCTTCAATGGCTTTGCGCCGGTCCTTGTGGATCGGGTAGCGATCAAAAAATTCGGACAGAATATGCACCGCATCCAGAACCGCAATGGGCATGATAAAGATCGGAATCATGGAGCTCATGATGTGGATGGTATTGCCGGTGGCAATGAGCAGCCCCATGGTTACCAGGGAGCTGACCATGGCGATGATCATCGGCGATACCACCAGAATCAGTTTCTTGAAAAACCACCACAGCAACAGGAAGATCACCAGCATCGCCAGCGGTGCAGAGATGGCCATCTGGATAAACATTTCCACACCAAAGGTATCTTCGGCCACGGGCAGGCCGGTGATATGCACCTCATCGCCGTGCTCGGCCCAATTCTTAGTAAATTCCAGCAGCTCAGAACGAATCCGATAGGACAGTTCTTTTTTGGTAATCGGCAGGTACAGTGCCAGTGCCTGACCATCTTCGGAAACCAGAGTCCCTTCCAGGAAAGGAATGCGTTTGGCCCGCTCAAGCACCTGCTGGGCGGCAATATCATCTGCCGGCGCTGTAGGCATTAGCCAGGAGAAATTGACGCTGCCAAGCCCCCCCTGTTCGATATTGTCGACGGTGGAGGGCGCGATCAGGTCAATACCGATGACCCCTTCGCCATCCCACTGCAGGCGTTTAGCAAACTCTGTCAGTTCATAGACGCGGCCTAGCGAAGCGGCATTGAATACCCCCATGGGGTGTCGATTATTCACGATGCCGACGACGACCATATCGTTGAGATCGAAGCGCTCCTTGGCCTCGTGATGAAACACTCTCACTGGCTCATCCTGAGATAGCATGTTCTCCGGATCCGTATCGACAGTGATGTGGTGAAACTGCTGAAATTTCTCCGGCCATATGGAGGGGACTGCGGCCACAGTGATAACTAGCAGGGTGGTCAGTGTCATAAACCAGGCCACCCATTTGGAACGATTTAGTGCCAGATGCACCATTCCTGCACAGAGATTTTTCATCATAGTGGTTCTGCTTCCTCGCCAGTTGCCACTTCATCACAGACTTCGGTTGACTAATATATTAGTTTTTGCTTATATTAGAGTCAACTAATATATTGTTGTCTGCCAAGAGCTGTTTATGAATAAAAGCATGGATTTGGAAACGCTGCAGGAAAATGCCACCAAAGCGTCTGCCCTGCTCAAATCGTTGGCAAATCCGTCCCGCCTGATGGTGCTTTGTGCGTTGGTCTCGAGGGAGCATACCGTCACAGAGCTGGAAACGCTGACCGGACTGAGCCAGTCCGCCCTGTCACAGCACCTGGCGAGGTTGCGAGATGAAAAGATTGTCACTACGCGCCGTGACGCGCAGCGCGTGTTCTATCGTTTATCCAATCCGAATGTAACGGCCATACTGGAAACGATGTATGGCATTTATTGTGGTGTGGATAAGCAAGGTTAACGATTCACTGAGCGAGGGCTGAGTCATGGCTAAAATTGTGATTATGGGGGCGGGTATTGGCGGTGTATCGCTGGCCTATGAACTGCGTGAAGCGCTGGGGGCAGAGAATGACATCATGGTGGTTTCTGATTCCCCGGAGTTTCAATTTGTCCCGTCAAACCCCTGGGTGGCTGTGGATTGGCGCAAACGCAAAGATGTGGTGATCGAGATCGAGCCTTGCCTGAAGCGTAAAAAAATCGGTTTTTCCCCAGTGGGTGTCAGAAAGGTACACCCCCAACAGAATCAGATAGAGCTGAACGACGGCTCAATGATGGATTATGACTACCTGGCCATCGCCACTGGCCCGCGACTGGCCTTTGATGAAATCGAGGGCCTGGGCCCGGTGAACGGCTATACGGAGTCCGTGTGTCATGTGGACCACGCAGTGACTGCACGGGAAAAGTGGGAAGAATTTATCAAGGAGCCCGGCCCTGTGGTTATTGGCGCTGCGCAGATGGCCTCCTGCTTTGGCCCAGCCTATGAGTTCTCTTTTATCGTTGATGCTGATCTTCGCAAGCGCAAGCTGCGCCACAAAGTGCCTATTACCTATATCACCTCTGAACCCTATGTGGGTCATATGGGGTTGGACGGTGTGGGTGACTCCAAGAGCTTGATGGAAAGCGAGTTTCGCGATCGCCATATCGACTGGATTACCAATGCCAAGATCGTGAAGATTGAAGACGGAACCATGATCGTGGCGGAACACAACAATGATGGCGAGGAAATCAAACGTCACGAGTTACCCTTCAAATATTCCATGATCCTGCCAGCCTTTACAGGCATTGAAGCGGTCATGGATGTGGAAGGCCTGGTCAACCCTCGGGGTTTTGTACTTGTTGACGACCAGCAGCGCAATCCTACCTACCCGAATATCTATGCTGTTGGCGTTTGTGTCGCCATCGCGCCCCAGAAAGCCACGCCTGTTCCCACTGGCGTGCCGAAAACCGGTTATATGATCGAGTCCATGGTGGCCGCCACGGTGAAAAACATCCGATCCTGTATCGCCGGAGAGCAGCCGGTGGCAGAGGCCACCTGGAATGCCATTTGTCTGGCGGACATGGGGGACACCGGCATGGCCTTTGTTGCGCTGCCGCAAATCCCGCCGCGCAACGTTACCTGGGCGAAAAAAGGGAAATGGGTGCACCTGGCGAAAATCGGCTTTGAAAAGTACTTCATGCGCAAAGTGCGTAAGGATGATACGGACCCCATCCATGAGAAATTTATTCTCAAGATGATGGGCATTGAAAAATTGAAATAACAGGAGTGGTTGCTATGAACGTTGATCGACTGGTGTTTCGCATTGCCGGCTTGTTTGTTCTGGCAAGTCTGCTGCTCAGCCAGCTGCACTCTATGTACTGGCTGTGGTTTACCGCCTTTGTGGGAATCAATATGTTCCAGGCCTCATTCACAGGGTTTTGTCCCATGGCGATTCTGTTGAAAAGAGTGGGCATTGAGACAGGCTGTGCATTTAAATAGGTCGCAGTTCAGCCCATAAAAAAGCCCGGCATCTGCCGGGCTTTTTTGTTGAAGTAACGGTGCTTATTTGCGCTTCATCGACATAAAGAATTCGTCGTTGGTTTTGGAGTCTTTCAGCTTGTCGATCAGGAACTCGATAGCATCCGCGTCTTCCATGCCGTGCAGGAGCTTGCGCAGAATCCATACCCGTTGCAGCTCTTCCTCACCCATCAGCAGGTCTTCACGGCGAGTGCCGGAGCGGCGGATATTGATAGCCGGGTAAACGCGTTTTTCCGCTACCTTGCGGTCCAGGTGCAGCTCCATGTTACCGGTGCCCTTGAACTCCTCATAGATCACTTCGTCCATTTTGGAGCCGGTTTCCACCAGTGCGGTGGCAATAATGGTCAGGCTGCCACCCTGCTCGATATTACGTGCGGCCCCAAAAAAGCGTTTTGGACGCTCCAGGGCGTGGGCATCCACACCACCTGTCAGCACCTTGCCTGAGGAGGGTTGCACAGTGTTGTATGCGCGCGCCAGGCGGGTGATGGAATCGAGCAGAATCACCACATCCTTCTTGTGTTCCACCAGGCGCTTGGCTTTTTCTATCACCATGTCAGCAACTTGCACGTGGCGGGCCGGGGGTTCATCAAAGGTGGAGGCGATCACTTCGCCACGCACAGAGCGTTGCATCTCGGTCACTTCCTCGGGACGCTCATCGATCAGCAGTACGATGATGTAGCACTCGGGGTTGTTGCGGATGATAGCCTGCGCGGTGTGCTGCATGAGGATGGTTTTACCGGCTTTGGGCGGTGCCACAATCAGGCCACGCTGGCCTTTGCCGATGGGGGAAATCAGGTCGATGATGCGTCCGGTGAGGTCTTCGGTGGAGCCGTTGCCCGATTCCAGTACCAGTCGCTCGTCAGGGAACAGTGGGGTCAGGTTTTCAAACAGAATCTTGTTGCGGGCGTTTTCCGGCTTTTCAAAATTGATTTCATCCAGCTTGAGCATCGCAAAGTAACGCTCTCCCTCCTTCGGGGGCCGGATTTTTCCGGAAATACTGTCGCCGGTACGCAGGTTGAAGCGGCGAATCTGACTGGGGGAGACGTAGATGTCATCTGGCCCGGCCAGGTAAGAGCTGTCTGCTGATCTCAAGAACCCAAAACCATCGGGTAGAATTTCGAGTACCCCATCGCCGTAGATATCTTCGCCGCTTTTGGCATGTCGTTTGAGGATGCTGAAAATGACATCCTGTTTGCGGGAGCGGGCGAGATTGTCGAGGCCAATGCCTTGGGCAATTTCTAAAAGTTCATCAATGGGTTTGGTTTTGAGTTCGGTTAAGTTCATAAATACTGACATGGTAATTGTAGGGATTTGGACGGGCTGATTGCCGGTCGAGAAATGAGCTGGTGTCCTGGAAGGGCTTGCCGGAATTATTAGTTTAGTTGTTTTTTCTCGTCGAAGGACATCGACTTGGTTGAGATGCAGTATAGGCGGGGCTAGATTAAAGCGCAATAACTGTTGCGGTGGTAAACGCTACCACCGCAACGGTTTTATTAAAGGCTTGCGTCAATAAACTCTACGAGCTGTGTTTTCGACAGTGCGCCGACCTTGGTGGCCTCAATATTGCCATCCTTGAACAGGATCAGCGTCGGAATACCACGAACATTAAACTTGGCAGGGGTTTCCTGGTTGGAATCCACATCCATTTTGCAGATTTTTACTCTGCCAGCGTATTCATCTGCCAGTTCGTCCAGAATGGGTGCAATCATTTTGCAGGGACCACACCAGGCAGCCCAGAAGTCGACCAGTACCGGGGTGGTGACATCCAGCACTTCGCTGGCAAAGCTGCCGTCGGTAATGTGAACGATGTTGTCGCTCATGGAATTCTCCAGATTAATGAGTATTAAAGGATTAGGGGGTAGAATTTGTGAAATCATACCACCCGCATAAGGCGAGTAACAAATGCCTGGTGGACAAAGAAACCCGCAAAGGTAATTCGTGAATAATATTTCAGATAGCGGCCATACGTTGGCGGCCATTGATCTAGGGTCCAACAGCTTTCACATGATAGTGGCCCGTGTAGCCCACGGCGAAATGCGCCCGATTGAACGGTTCGGGGAGCGGGTCCAGCTGGCCGCTGGCATGAAATCCAATCGACTCGCTGAAGACGCTATCGAGCGCGGCCTCAATTGTCTTGCCCGTTTTCGCCAGGTGATTGAAAAACTGCAACCCTCGGCCGTGAGGATTGTGGGCACCAATGCCCTGCGTGCAGCCAAGAATGCCAAAGCGTTTATCAAGCCAGCGGAGGCACTGATCGGTTTTCCGGTAGAAGTCATCTCCGGTCGAGAGGAGGCGCGGCTTGTCTATCTGGGTGTGGCTCATACCCTTGCCGATGACGACAATTCGCGGCTGGTAGTGGATATTGGCGGCGGCAGTACGGAGTTTGTGATCGGGCAGCGTTTTGAATCGAAGCTGCGCGAGAGTCTGCACATGGGTTGTGTGACTTATCGCGACCGTTTTTTTCCGGGTGGAAAAATTTCCGAAAAACGCTTTGCCAAGGCCTACCAGGCGGCGTATCAGGAAGTGTTGTTGATCCGCAAAGCCTATAAACAGCATGGTTGGGACAACGCGGTCGGTTCTTCCGGCACTATGCGCAGTGTCGAAGCAATTCTGATGCAACAGGGTTGGTCAGCGGAGGGTTTCGATGCTTCCTGCCTGGCAGGCCTGCGCAAGTTTCTGTTGTCCCATAACCATATTGATGAACTGACGGATCTGCCAGGTCTGAGTGAGCGGAGGCGCGGCGTGATTGTGCCTGGTGTGGCGATTATCTGTGGCGTTTTCGATGCCTTGGGGGTGGCACATATGAACACCTCGCCCGGCGCACTGCGGGAAGGGGTAATCTACGAAATGATGGGCCGTGAAGTCCATGAGGATGTTCGGGAGCGAACCGTGTCTTCCCTGATGCGCCGTGCGGAAGTGGATCAGCAGAATGCCGACCAGGTAGAGTCTATGGCCATGCTGCTGTTTGAGAAAGCGGCGCAGGAATGGCATCTAACAGAGACGGATAGGGACCTGTTGCGATGGGCATCCCGTTTACACGAGGTCGGGTTGAGTGTGGCGCACACACAGTTCCACAAGCATGGGCAGTATCTGATTGAGCATTCGGATCTGCCTGGCTTCAGCAAGCAGATGCAGTGGATATTGGCACTACTGGTGCGCAGTCACCGCCAGAAATTCCCGACGGAAAACCTAGTCGGCCTTGATAAGGCACAAGTACTGTATCTGAAAAAGCTTTGCGCGATCATGCGCCTGGCGGCTGTGTTCAAATACGTGACTGCCGTGGAAGGGGAGCCGCTCTTTTCCACCACGGTTCAGGGTTCCGAGATCGTGCTCGGTTTTGATGAAGGCTGGCTGGAGCGTCACCCCCTGACCAGCGATGCATTGTCTGCCGAGCGCCAGGTGCTGAAAAAAATTGGCTTCCAGCTGCGCTTCAATGGAATCTGACAGGAACGGTTAGTCGGTCAGTTTGCTGAGCAATTCCATTTGTGCAGACAGTCTGGGTTGGTTGTTTTCGGGCTGGTTGAGAAGGTAGCTGCCATCCGATTGCATTTCCCAACTCTGGCAGTTGTCCTGTAAGTAACTTTGCAGGTCGCTGCGGATTCTCGCCTGCAGGCGACCACTCAGAATCGGAAAGCAGATTTCTACCCGGTGCATCAGGTTGCGCTCCATGACATCGGCGCTGGCACAGTAGATTCTCGGCGTGGCATTGTGGAAATAGTAAACCCGGGAATGCTCCAGAAAACGGCCAACAATTGAGCGTACGCGAATGTTTTCTGAAACCCCTTCCAGGCCGGGGCGCAGGCAGCACATGCCGCGAATAATCAAATCAATTTGTACGCCTGCCATGCTCGCTTCGTAAAGCGAGGTGATAACTTTCGGTTCTGTCAGGGCATTGACCTTGATGATGATATGGGCCTCTTTGCCCTGACGGGCGGCTTCCGCCTCTTCTTCAATCAGTCTCAGCAGGTTTTTCTTCAGGGTGAAAGGGGCGCTGAAGAGTGTTTTGATGCGTTCCGCTTTGCCCATGCCGGTAAGCTGTTGAAAAATCTTATGCACATCACTACTGAGATCGGGGTCGGCACTTAACAGGCTGTAGTCGGTATAGAGGCGTGCATTTCCAGCGTGGTAATTGCCGGTTCCAAGGTGCACGTAGCGGCGCAGTTGTTGGTTTTCCCGTCGCACAATCAGCAGGGCCTTGGCGTGGGTTTTATAACCCACCACTCCATAGGTGACCACTGCTCCGGCTTCCTGCAGGTGTGTTGCCAGCTGCAGGTTATCCTCTTCATCAAACCGTGCGCGCAGCTCAATCACCACGGTGACTTCTTTCCCGGCGCGGGCGGCTTCTGCCAGTGCATCCACCACTTCCGACGAGGAACCGGTCCGATACAGGGTCATTTTGATTGAAAGCACAGCGGCGTCTTTGGCAGCCTGGCGCAATAGGTCAATGATCGGCGTAAATGACTGAAACGGGTGATAGAGGAGAATGTCTTCTTTTCTCACCGAGTCGAGAATGTTGTGATCGGAGCCGCGCAGTGATTTGGGGATTGACGGAATAAAACTGGGAAATACTAATTCGCTGCGATTCAACATTTGTCGCAATTGCATCATGCGACCGAGATTCACGGGGCCATCGACCTGGTAGAGTTCATTCTCGGTCAGGTTGTACTGATCCAGCAGAAAGCTGACCAGCTCTTCCGGACAGTGCTTGTCGACCTCGAGCCGCACAGCACTGCCAAAGCGCCGCGAATGCAGCTCCCCGCGCAACGCCCGGGCAATGTCTTCAACCTCTGCGGCATTGAGATCCAGGTCGGCATCCCGGGTGATGCGAAACTGGTAGCAACCGGTAGCCGTCATGCCGTTAAAAAGGTCGTCGATATGGGCGTGCATCAGGGAAGACAACAGGACAAAATTATCGCCGTCTTCACAGAGTTCGTCGGGCACGCGAACCAGCCGGGGCAGGGAGCGTGGAGCTGGCACGATGGCCATGCCGCTATCCCGTCCAAAGGCATCTTTGCCCTCCAGCGACACAATAAAGTTGAGACTCTTGTTCACCAGACGGGGAAACGGGTGTGCCGGGTCCAGTCCGATCGGGCTGATAACGGGCATTACCTGGTGGCGAAAGTAATCTTCTGCCCAGTTGGCAATTTCCGGGCTCCAGCTTTGTCGGTTGAGTACACGGATTTTCTGGGACTGGAGTGCCGGCAACAGAACCTCGTTGAGGATCTGGTATTGCTTCTCAGTGGCTAATTTGCACTGTTCGCTCAGGGTGTCCAGCACATCCTTGGGGCGCATGCCGTCAATGCTGACGGTTTCCCGGGAAAAGCTGATCTGACGCTTGAGACCCGCCAGGCGGATTTCGAAAAACTCATCCATGTTGCTGTTGAAAATCATCAGAAACAGGAATCGTTCCAGCAGCGGGTACTCTTCATTGAGCGCCTGTTCAAGAATCCGCAGGTTAAACTGCATCATGCTGATATGACGGTTGATGAAAAAGTTGGCGCTGTTGAGATCCGGCTTGTTAGCGTCCACGTTTGGCTCCTGTACAGAATGGTTCTGCGGCTGAGTCACATTGTCCATAGGAAAGCGTCCGGGCGAAAAGCGTTATTTTCTGTCTCTTATATGACACTTCTTTGACATTTTTATGACGTTGCTTCCCGATAGGGGAATGACGGTCATACTGAACCCTAATGTCATTACAGCCTCTAAGCAGACTGAAAAACATAAAACTCTGGACAATCCATGCCCATAAAAAAAATAGCCATCCTGATAGTTATAGCCCTGGTTGTGGCGGCTTACCTGCTTTTAGATGGTCAGCAATATCTGCATCCTCACTTTTATCAGGCACTCTATGCCGAGCAGCCGCGACTGACGGCGGCGGTCTATTTTGTCATCTATGTGGTAGCCACCGGCTTTTCACTGCCGGGGGCAGCACTGCTGACAGTGATTGGCGGTATGATCTTCGGACTCTGGACGGGCGTGCTGCTGGTGTCCTTCGCCAGCTCTCTTGGTGCCACACTGGCATTTGTGGTGTCGCGACTGTTGTTGCGTGACTGGGTACAGGCTCGTTTCAGCCGTTACCTCGGTGTGGTCAACCGTGGCATTGAGAAAGACGGTGCTTTCTACCTGTTTTCTCTGAGGCTGATACCGGTCATACCCTTCTGGGTGATCAACCTGGTGATGGGGCTGATGCCCATCCCCGTATGGCGCTTCTACTGGGTCAGCCAGTTGGGGATGCTGGCGGGCACCATTGTCTATGTGAATGCCGGCGCTGAAATTGGCTCCATAGAAGAGTTGTCGGCAGCCTCTATTCTGACGCCGGGCCTGTTGCTGTCCTTTTTGTTGTTGGCGATGTTCCCCTATGTGGCTCGTGCACTGCTGGATGCCATCAAGCGCCGTCGGGCTTACCGCGGTTATACACGTCCGGCCAACTTCGATCGCAACCTGGTGGTCATCGGTGCGGGCAGCGCTGGCTTGGTGAGCGCATATATCGCCTCTGCTCTGAAGTCGAGGGTCACACTGATTGAAAAACAGCGCATGGGTGGTGACTGCCTGAATACCGGCTGTGTGCCCAGCAAGTCCCTGATACGTGCCTCCCGCGCGGTAAAAGAGATTCAGCGTGCGGCAGAGTTCGGGATTGATGTCGGCACCCCTAGTGTCGACTTCGCCCGGGTCATGGGCCGGGTAAAAAAAGTGATACGACAAGTAGAACCCCATGACTCTATTGAGCGCTATTCCTCCCTGGGAGTGGACTGTGTTCAGGGCGACGCCAGTATCTGTTCACCCTGGGAGGTGATGGTCAATGGTCAGGTCATTACCACAGCAAATATTATTATTGCCTCTGGTGCGAGCCCTCGTATTCCGCAAATTCCCGGTCTGGACCAGATCAATTATCTGACCTCCGAAACCATCTGGGAGTTGGAGGCATTGCCGCAACATCTACTCGTTATGGGTGCCGGCCCCATTGGTTGTGAGCTGGCACAGGCGATGCAACGCCTTGGCGCCAGGGTGAGGCTGGTTGGTCCACACCTTCTGCCACGTGAGGATGAAGATGCCGCCCAGCAGGTGTTGGCTGCTTTACAGGATGAGGGCGTGGAGGTATTGCTCGGATACCGGATTGGAGAATTCGATACCCGTGGCGGCGAGCAGGTGGCACTGGCCACAGACTCAGACGGTAATCGGTGTGAAATCGTGTTTGACCAGGTTCTGGTTGCGCTGGGTCGTCAGGCCCGCACCGGGAATATGGGGCTGGAAAAGCTGGAGATCGAGCGTAACCCGGATGGCACATTGGTGGTGGATGAATACCTTCGTACCCGATTTCCCAATATCTATGCCTGTGGCGACGTTGCCGGACCCTATCAATTTACCCATGCCGCTGCCCACCAGGCATGGTATGCAACAGTGAATGCCCTGTTTGGCCGCTTTAAAAAATTCAAGGTGGAATACCGGGTGATGCCGCGGGTGACATTTACCGACCCGGAAATTGCCCAGGTCGGCTTGACGGAAAAAATGGCCAGGGAGCAGGGCATTGAGTATGAAGTTACCCGCTATGGGTTGGATGACCTGGATCGAGCGATGGCAGAAAACAGTGCCAGTGGTTTTGTGAAAGTGCTCACGATGCCGGGCAAGGATCGCATTCTTGGTGCCTGCATTGTTGGCGCCCATGCGGGCGAACTGATTGCCGAACTGGTGCTGGCCATGAAGCAGGGGATTGGCCTGAAAAAAATTCTCGGTACCATACACAGTTACCCAACCATGAGTGAAGCCAACAAATTTGCAGCGGGTAACTGGCAGAAGGCCCATAGCCCAGAGCGATTATTGCGCTGGGTTAAAAAATTCCATCGCTGGCAGCGCCATTAACAACAACTCCGCCCTTACAGGTGGTACTGGAAGAACGATGTACGACACGGTTAAAGATTATTACGGCAAAGAGCTGCAGAGCTCGGCGGATCTGAAAACAGATGCCTGCTGCACGGTGGACAGTGTTCCCCAGCACCTAAAGCCGATCATGGCGAAAATACACCCGGAGGTTACAGGTAAATACTATGGCTGCGGCCTGGTGGCTCCCCAGCTGCTGGATGGTTTGCGGATTCTGGACTTGGGCAGCGGCTCAGGGCAGGACTGTTATGTGCTGTCCGCTATGGTCGGCGAACAGGGCGACGTGGTGGGCGTGGACATGACGGACGAACAGCTGGCGGTGGCCAACCGGCACATCGAGTTCCACCGCCAGGCATTCGGGTTTTCCCGGCCCAATGTGCGCTTTATCAAAGGCTATATCGAAAAGCTCGATGAATTGGGTCTCGAAGACAACAGTTTTGATGTCATCGTCTCCAATTGTGTGATCAACCTGTCTCCGGACAAGCGGGCGGTACTTGAACAGGCCCACCGATTGCTTAAGCCGGGCGGTGAACTATATTTTTCCGATGTGTATGCGGATCGCCGAGTGCCTGAGTCCTTAAGCCATGATCCTGTGCTCTATGGCGAATGCCTTGCGGGTGCACTGTACTGGAATGACTTTGTGCAGTTGGCCAAAGCAGTGGGCTTTGCCGACCCGCGCCTGGTGGAAGATCGCCCATTGGCAGTTAATAGTGATGACATCCGCAGAAAAATTGGTGATATGCAGTTTTATTCCGCCACCTATCGCCTGTTTAAACTCGATCAGTTGGAACCCGCCTGCGAAGATTACGGACAGTCTGTGACATACCTCGGCACCATTCCCAATGCGCCAGAATTATTTATGCTGGACAAGCATCATATTATAGAGACAGGAAAACCTTTTCCCGTGTGTGGTAACAGCTATCGCATGTTAAATGAAACCCGATTTAAAAATCATTTTAAGTTTTTCGGAAATTTTGAAAGTCATAGGGGTATTTTTAAAAATTGCGGAACAGATTTGCCATTTGACAGTAATAAAAAAATATCGGGAAGTTGCTGTTAGATTGTCAGGACAATTTTTCTAAAACAGAATTAAGAAATCGATGACCTTTTTTTGTGGTGCATATTTTTTCAGGATTATTTTCGATTAATCCCATGGCAATAAGTTCGTGGTATTTCTGTTCAATATGGCTGAATGCAGTGCCTGTTCTATCTGGATAAAATTCTCTTTCTACACCGTCAGTTAGGCGCAGGGCGTTCATCATGAATTCCAGCGGTAATTCGTCTGTCGAAATATTATTACATTTGGCAATAAAAGAATTTTCCCTGCCTAAATAATCTGAAGGGTGGCGCGTTTTTGAGAGGCGAATAATTCGTTGTTCATCAGGTAGTGTGATTTTTCCATGTCCCCCTGCACCTATCCCTATATAGTCGCCAAAAGCCCAATAATTGACATTGTGAGCAGATTTTTTATTGTCTCGACAAAAAGCCGATATTTCATATTGAAAATAATTGCTGCTTTGTAATTTTTCCAGACCCTTTTCATAAATATTTTCCAGTATATCTTCTTCAGGCAGCGTCGGAGGGTGTCGATAAAATTCCGTATTCTGCTCAATGGTTAACTGATACCAGGATATATGAGTGGGCTGTAATTCAATGGCCTGTTGCAGGTCGTTAAGTGCTTCAGATTCGGTCTGCCCGGGCAAGCCATGCATCAGGTCCAGGTTGAAATTCTCGAATCCGGCCTGCCGAGCCATACCGACCGCGTTGATCGCCTGCTCTGCACTGTGAATACGACCCAGTCGTTGCAGGTGGAGATCGTTAAAACTTTGAACACCGATGGACAGCCGATTAACGCCGACACTGTGAAAGGCGCTGAATTTTTCCTGCTCAAACGTACCGGGGTTGGCTTCCAGGGTAATTTCGATATCGCCATCGAAACCAATGCGTCGACGGGCGGCCTGAATGATGCGACCGATGCTTTCTGCGGAAAAAAGGCTGGGCGTGCCGCCCCCGAAAAAGATGGATGTCAGGCGGCGGCCCTGGGCATAGGGTTGCTCGCTATCAAGATCGCGAATCAGAGCCTGTACATAGGCTTCTTCGGGGAGAGATTCCCCAGCGGCATGGGAGTTGAAATCACAATAGGGGCATTTGCGCACACACCAGGGAATGTGAACGTAAAGCGCAAGGGGTGGCAGAAAAAGTGGTGTGTGTTCCATGGGGCGGATTTTAGCACCCCGGCGAGTCAATAGTGGGCTTTACCTGCTCATATCAAGGGCGGTAACTGGCGACGCTAGAAGGAATAGGAGATCGACAGCGAACCGTATTCATGGGGGTCCTGCTGTTCCTCAAATTCACGGGTGCGGAAAACCTTGGCGTAAGAGATTTTCCAGCCATCCACCAGGAAACTGAAACCGATGGCGGCATCGGAAACCACGGGTCGACGGTCAACGCTGTGGCTGCTCTCAAAGGTATTACCGTCCAGAAAAATATCTCTGGCTACCAGGCGGGTATCAAAAGAAATGAATGCGTGTAGACCACAGATCAGGCGCTGGCAGTACCGGGCATCACCCCTGCCGGGGGAGCTGTTATCACCGCCGGGGCGCAGTGAGGCCGTGCCAAAATCCTCGGGTAATTGCCAGCCAATGCGGTATTCCCCACCCAGATTGAGATAGGTGGCGATATTGCCAAGGCTGACACCGCTGTGGGCGATGAAGTCCTGGTGGGGCCATTGGTGGGTGAGCTTAAAGCGGTGCTTGTGCTCGTAAACCAGCTGTAATCCCAGTTCGTTTTCAAGCTGGTTGTCCCAGCCATTGAATTTATCGATATTGCGAATATCGTGAACCAGGTCCTGGGCATTTTCTGCCAGCGAGGCTGGGCCCACCATGCCGAGGTTCATTTCCAGGCTGTCCAGTTGCTCCTCGTCGCGAATATGGTAGGCAAAGCCGAGATACAGGAAGCCCGCATAGGGCCGGTCATCCTCGATGAGTTCGCTGGCGTATTTGTCGGATGGGGTAAACATGGTTTGCCCGAGACTGATGACCAGGTTGCGCTCCAGTTCCTGCTGATCTTTCAGCCCATGAAAAAAACGCAGTCTGCGGTTGGTTTCTTTTACCCATGCCGGCAGGCTGGGATCTTCCAGGTAGGATGTCAGGTCGGCGGAGATGCAGGATAAGCGGATGCCATTGGTATAGTGGCGATCGGTTTCGCCAAACATGTCATTCTCCAGGTATAGGTTAAATGTCTGGCAAAACCGTGGGCGTTCTTCCTCTGCCAGCCCCAACAGTGGCATGAGAATGACGAGCGTTAAAAACCAATATTTCATACAGATTCCTGCCTTGAGATTTCCATTATGGTTGCCGGGGGCAATGCGGGCAATGTCATTGAATAATGCTCTGCACAGCGTCAAGATGCAGTTTTGCTGGCCTGGGGACACACAGTGAAGGGAATAAAGACCGCGGACTTGCTGGCGTCAAAACGCTTTTTGCCCCTGTTTCTGACACAGTTTTTCGGTGCCCTCAACGATAATCTGTTTAAAAACGCCCTGCTGGTGATGATTGTCAGTGCCAGCATTGTCAGTGCCGAACAGGTAAACACGGTGGTAAATCTCGCTGCCGGGTTATTTATCCTGCCCTTTTTTCTGTTTTCTGCCCTGGCCGGTCAGCTGGCAGACAAGTTCGAAAAATCCCGTATCATTCGCGCCATCAAATTTGCCGAAATTATCATCATGTTGGTGGGAGCCCTGGCGTTCTATTTGGGTATGCTCTGGCTGCTGTTGGCGGTTCTATTTTTCATGGGCACCCAGTCGGCTTTTTTTGGTCCGGTCAAGTACGCCATTCTGCCGCAGCACCTGGGCAATGATGAGCTGATTGCTGGCAATGCCAGGGTGGGTATGGGCACCTTTGTGGCCATACTCATTGGTACCATTGTCGGCTCCCTGATTGGGGGTTCAGCCCAGGTGCAGTGGCTTGCTGGGGGAGTGGTTCTGGTAGTTGCGCTTGTGGGGTGGTTGAGCAGCCGGAAGATCCCATTGGCAGAACCGTGGGCCAAGGGATTGAAAATTGATTGGAATATCCCCCGTGTCAGCTGGCAGCTGATTCGCCTGGCGACAGAGAAGCAGACGGTATTTCTGGCCATACTGGGCATCTCCTGGTTCTGGATGTTGGGGGCGACCTACCTGACCCAAATGCCGAATTTCACCAAGACCGTGCTGAAGGGTGAGCCGGGGGTTATTGCCCTGGTGCTGTCGGCCTTTACGGTCGGTGTGGCCATGGGTTCCATGTTGTGTGACAAACTCAGTGGGCCTCGGGTGGAAATTGGCCTGGTGCCCCTCGGGGCGCTGGGTTTGAGCCTGATGGGCATCGATCTGTACTTTGCGGCCGAGTCCTATCAGGTGGACGCAGTGGTCAGTCCCATGGTGTTTCTCGCTAGTGGCGACAGCTGGCGGGTAATGGTGGACATTTTGTTGCTGGGTCTGTTTGGAGGGCTTTATATCGTCCCTCTTTACGCGATGGTTCAGGCCCGCACCGCCCCGGAAAAAAGGGCGCGTATTATCGGCAGCAACAATATTCTCAATGCCTTCTTTATGGTGCTGGCCAGTGTGTTGGGCATTCTCTTTCTGGGCGTCGCGAAATTCAGTATCGCCGAGCTCTATCTGACCGTCGCCTTTATGAATATTGCCGTGGCGCTGTTTATTTTTTTACAGGTACCAGAATTTACCATGCGCTTTCTGGTGTGGTTAATGGGGCACAGCCTTTACCGGGTCAGTCACAGTGGTCTTGAGCAGATTCCTCCCCGCGGCGCTGCGATCATTGTCTGTAATCATGTCAGTTATGTGGATGCCCTGTTACTGGCGGGCGCGGTGCGTAGGCCCATCCGCTTTATCATGTACAAACCCATTTATGAGTTGCCGGTACTGAATTTTATTTTTCGCACCGGCGGTGCGATTCCCATCTGTTCTCAAAAGGAAGATCCCCAAGCTTACGAGCAGGCCATGCAGAGTATTTCAGATGCTCTGAAGCAGGGGCAGTTGTTGTGTCTGTTCCCGGAGGGCAAACTGACCGGGGATGGCGAGATCGACGTGTTCAAACCGGGCATTGAACGTATATTGGCCCGGGATCCGGTACCGGTAGTGCCAATGGCCCTCAAGGGCTTGTGGCGGAGTTTTTTCAGTCGCAGTAACGGTGGTGCCTTTCGCAAGCCCTTTCGACCAGGTTGGAGGCAGGTTTCGGTACTGGCCAGCGCCCCGCTGTCACCGGAATCAGCCACTGCGGAGACTTTGCGAGCAAAGGTGATGGCGTTGCGTGGTGCGGACCAGTAATGCTGGATGAACCAGCATAAAGGAGAACAGAGATGGGTAAACTGAAACTGCACTGGCAAATGTTAATTGCCATTGTCGCCGCGATTCTGGTGGGGCTACTGGCTGGGCAGGAAAGCGCTCTGTTGGGCATCCGCTTATACGACCTGTTCGGCTTTGTCGGCACTTTGTTTCTCAACGCCTTGAAAATGATCATCGTACCGCTGGTCATGTCGTCGATCATTGTCGGCATTGCCGGCCTCGGAGGCAGTGAAAATCTTGGGCGTCTGAGCGCCAAAACCCTGGGCTTTTACATGTCGACCAGCCTGTTGTCGATTACGGTGGGATTGTTGCTGGTGAATCTTCTGACTCCCGGCATTGTCGATGGTGAAGCAGCGGGTAGCCGCCTTAACCTCAGCGAGCCCCAGGCGGTTGAAGAACAATTATCACGGGTGGATGGTCGTGGGGCGGGGGATATCACGGCGGTATTCTTACGCATGGTGCCCCCCAACATCGTCAAGGCGGCCGCCGATGGCCAGATGCTCGGGCTGATTTTCTTCAGCCTGCTGTTCGGCGTCTTCATGACGCGGATTACGCGGGAGCACAGTCAGACCATGTTGAGCTTCTGGAACGGCGTATACGAAACCATGATGCAGGTCACTCTGTTTATCATGAAGTTTGCTCCACTGGGGGTGTTCGGCCTGGTGGCCAAAACGGTGGCGGCGACTGGCTTTGATGCATTTCAGCCGTTGCTGGTGTTTTTCATTACCGTGGCATTGGGGCTGGCCATCCATGTGTTCATCACCTTGTCGCTGATACTGCGTGCTGCGGGCATTCACCCGGTACGACATTATCGGGCCATGCTGCCGGCGATGTTGACGGCATTTTCCACAGCCTCATCTTCCGGCACACTGCCGGTCACCATTGAGTGCGTGGAAAAAAATGCCGGTGTCTCCAACCGCACCAGCTCTTTTGTGTTGCCGCTGGGCGCCACCATCAACATGGACGGCACGGCACTTTATGAATGTGTAGCCGCCATGTTCATTGCCCAGGCCTATGGATTGGAATTGAGCTTTGCAACGCAGTTTGTGATTGTGCTGGTTGCCTTGCTTACTTCCATTGGTGTCGCAGGTATCCCTGCTGCCAGCCTGGTGGCGATTACCGTGATTCTGGGGGTGATCGGTTTGCCTCTGGAGGGTATTGGTATGTTGCTCGTAACTGACCGCATTCTGGATATGATGCGCACCGCTGCCAATGTTTTCAGTGATTCCTGTTGTGCGGTGGTGATTGCCAGATCTGAGGGCGAAGACAATGTGCTGAGTGGGTAAGCGATGTATCCTTTATGAAGATATACCCTGCATAAAAAAAAAGCCCGGCATTAGCCGGGCTTTTTTATGGCGGTCATGTTTAAGAACTTCAGCTGAAGATACCCTTGAAGAAATAGAAAAACAAAATGGCCAGGCCGGCTCCGGCGGGTAGGGTGACCAGCCATGACATAAAAATGGTACCGACAATACGCAGGTTTAGAGCGGCGATGCCGCGGGCCAGGCCGACGCCCAGGACAGCACCCACCAGTGTGTGGGTGGTAGAAATAGGCAATCCGGTACCGGAAGCTAAAACCACAGTGGCAGCGGCACCGAGTTCGGCAGCAAAGCCGCGACTAGGGGTTAGTTCGGTAATCTTTCGGCCGACGGTACCCATCACCTTGAAGCCGTACGTTGCCAGACCGAGAACGATCCCCACGCCACCCAATAATAAAATCCAGTGTGGCATGACGCTTTTGGCTTCGACGGTACCTGCCTGCACGACATTGACCACGGCGGCCAGAGGACCTACCGCATTGGCGACGTCATTGGAGCCGTGGGCAAAGGCCATGGCACAGGCGGTGAACACCATCAGGATGGCAAATACCCGTTCCACGTTGGCGAAACGGTTATCCTTTTCAGCGGCCTCGTCAGCTTGCACGCGGCTCAACAAGATCGTACCCAGTGCCATCACCACCAGGCCTATCACTAATGCAATGAGAGTGCATTCGCCGAAGCCTAGTTTAATGCCGAAGTCTTTGAAAACGTGTTTCAGTCCTTTCAGCATGGTGACCATGGCGATCAGAAAGCCCACTGCAAACATGTAAAAAGGAATGATTTTTTTGGCCCGGACGAAGGGGTTGTCCTGGGTCAGAATCAGCCTCTGTACACTGCGGAAAAGCATGTAGGAGATGGCACCAGCCAGTAGTGGCGAGACGACCCAGCTGGCAACAATGCTTCCCACCTTACCCCAGTTGACGGCGTCGGCGGAAATACCCACCGCTGCAAAACCGACAATGGCGCCGACGATGGAGTGGGTGGTGGATACGGGCCAGCCCATGACACTGGCCAGTAGTAACCAGGTGCCCGCTGCCAACAGAGCTGACATCATGCCGAACACCAGTAGGTCCGGGGAACCGGCCATGACAGCCGGGTCAATGATGCCCTTGCGGATGGTTTCAGTGACCTCACCTCCAGCGAGGTAAGCCCCGGCAAACTCGAATATCATGGCGATCAGGATCGCTTGCTTGACAGTCAGAGCCCTGGAACCCACCGAAGTACCCATAGCGTTGGCGACATCGTTGGCACCAACTCCCCAGGCCATGAAGACCCCGAATATACAGGCCAGAATAATCAGTATCTGGCCGTACTCAGCAAATAACGTCATGGGTTGTTCTCGTTAATTGTTGTTATAGGTTTAGCGGGCAAGCAGCAGTTGCAGTTTGCCACCCACACTTTGGGATAGGTCGGCTACTTCGCCAATGATATCGATCACCTGGTATAGGAACATGGCATCAATGGGCGGTAGCTGTTTTTCTTTTTCGAAAAGACTGTGACGAATATCCTGTTCGAGTTGGTCTGTGCGGTCTTCAAGAACATCCAGTTCGCGGATAAGTTTTTCCACAAAATCCACTTCCTTGCCGATAAAGCCGACTTCGAGCAGCTCATCAAGCTCGTTAATGGCTTTATGTGCCTGACGGCATGCTTCCACAGAAGTAGTGACAAACTCGGTCATCTGGCTTTCAAGTCCTTCCGGAATGGACATTTTTCTGCCCAACATGAGCCCGGCAATATCCTTGGAGCGATTGGCGATACGGTCTTGCTGGCTGAGCATATTGAGCAGATCGCTGCGGTCCATAGGCATGAACAAGCTTTTTGGCAGGTGCAGGCGCAGCTTGCGCTTCATGGCATCCGCTTCATGTTCCAGCTCGGACATGCGATCAAAAATCTGTTCAGCCTGTTGCCAGTCGTTGGCAATGGCGGAGGACATGAAGCTGCAAAGGAGTTCGGTGCAGGAAACGACTACGGTCATGTGGGATTGCAGGGGACTGATAGGTGACTTACCGAAAAGACTGGAAAGCGGGTTATTGAAAACCATGGAGCGTCCTCCTTAATGTGTAGGGCGCGAGTATAGGTAGCTGAAACAAAAATGTCACATATAGGGGGTGGAAACCGGTAATTTCTTATACTCGAAGTAACGTTGCTCAGACTTGGCCATAGCGTTCACCGTCTCCCAGCCAGCGCTGGATAATCAGGTTGGTAGTGTGCGGCGAAGTTTCCAGCAATTGCCTGGCCAGGCGTTTGACCTCCGGCAACAAGTGGCTATCCCTTTGCAGGTCTGCGATACGAAGTGACATCTCACCGGTTTGACGGGTGCCGAGAACTTCACCTGGGCCGCGCAATTCAAGGTCTTTTTCGGCGATACGGAAACCGTCGTTGGTTTGTCGCATGATACTCAGGCGCTCACTGCCCTGTTTTGACAGCGGTGGGCTGTAGAGCAGCACGCAGTGACTTTCCAACTTGCCGCGTCCGACGCGGCCGCGGAGTTGGTGTAGTTGCGCCAGGCCAAGACGTTCCGGATCTTCGATGATCATCAGGCTGGCGTTGGGCACATCGACACCGACTT